>CAZHIO010000009.1:5424-11645 GCA_964532615.1 uncultured Planctomycetia bacterium | reverse complement strand
GAGGTCACGCAGGAGAAGATAGCGCGCTTATTGGATAGTTTGGGTATTATTGATGGGCTTGAGCGCGAACAGTGCATAAAACACGTGCTTGAAAAAGAGAAGAACGAAGATCGGATGAAGCGCTTGTCCGAATATATTATACTCTTCATGGCGACAGGATACAGTGAATTCAGCGAAAACGCGCTCCGGTCGTGCTTCGGCGGCCTCACGGGCGAGTATTATATAGAGAACGAAGAGGGCGCAAAAGTTCCGAGAAGAGTGACGATAAATGACGTTATAAAAGGCGCTTCCGCCGCGGCTAAACTCGGCGCGTATATCCGCACAGAGGTCCGCGGAAAGGACGGGAAAGGGCGCGACAGCTCTTCCGATTGTATCGAGAAGAGGCTTTCAAAAGACTATGAAAATAAGGCACTTCGGAATGATATGGCGGTTATGTATAAGCTCGCCGCCATACTCTCCGTAGGTGTGTCGCCTTTTATTGAACAGATCGAGGCCGGATATAAGATGGCAGACGGGTTTTTTGCCGATATCGATACCGGCGCCGGTAAGACTCTGGCTTATCCGTTGCCGAACATGATGCATCTGGCGCACGGGCAGAAGAGCATACATTTAGTCACAGACGATTATTATACGGAACGCGACTTCAGGGAGACACACTTTCTATACAAGATGATGGGTTATCGCGTTAAGTACTTGCGAGGTGAAGAGAAGGGCCTCGAAACCGCAAATAACAGACTTACGGAAAGCGATATTCTTATAACGTCATACAGTGCGCTTAGCTTTACATCTCTTGATGCTGTCAAGGATAAGACCCTGCCGGCCAGTTCCCGATGGTTTGAGCTGCTCGGTAATACCAGCCTAACATTTGATGAGTGCGATGTCGCTCCATACCTATCCGATTTTATCATTGCCGCGATGCAGAATAATTTGAGCGTGCGCGAATATGTAAAAAAGAGGGTGATGATAAAGACCGCGCAGAAACTTTATGAGGAAGGCGGACTTAAAGTAATATATTCGCTTCTTGAAGACAACATGGTTGCCGTAAAGGCGGGAGAAGAGACCGAGACCGAAAAGAGCTTGACGGCATTGGCTAAAATGCTCGGTTTAGATAGAAGTGAAGTAAGTTTCGATACGGTGCGAAGCGAGATCACCATACAGGGCCGTGTCTTTACCGCCGATATGCTAAAGCGGGCCATAAGACTGGATATAAATAAATCTACATTTATGATCTCGCATAATAAAAAAGAAGGATTTGTTGTTACGAGAATGGAATGGGTCGGCGAGAAGATAAAAGGAGCCAGCGGCGTGCGGCTCGATCTCACTTCGGAACAGGCCGATGGCGATGAGGGAACGAAGAGCGCTGTAGAAAATGTAATGCGGCAAGTTGCAGGCACTCTCGCTGATATGTTTCCGGAATTGCTGACTAACGCTCCTACATGGGGCGAATTTCTGGATTGCGTGAAAGCGCTATACATTGATAAGCACGGCGTAGATTATATATTACGATATCGGGAAGAGCTGGGCGTGCAGCCCATTATTGCCGAGAAGGGCATCGATGGAAAATTAACGATAGCGCAGAACGGAAAACCCATTAAGGCTTCTTTCGACATTAGCATTCAGGAAGACGGCTCCTATCTGATATCCGCTAATGGCCAAACGCTGGCCGTGCTCAATGACAAGTTCTTTGACAATACGAGTGACAATGACCGGGTGATCGCCGTAGGTGATAAGCGCTTTATGGTCAAGAAAGGCGAGAAGGGCGGATACCTGTTTCAAGAGGTGTCTATGGAGGTAGTCCTTATCGATGCTGAGACAAAACGCGAGCAGGGCGGCCAAAGAAAAGACAGATTCCACACATTATATGAACTGAAACATCAGATAGTTGACGGAGACAGGCCGCGCGTAAGAGGGGATAATCAGAGCACTGAATATCTATCGTTTACTGACGTGGCTGACCGCGCATACGGATACTGCGGCGCTTCGGGCTCAGCCGTTACGGTAACCGATGTAATGCTGAAATCGTTTCCGAAGGCGGTTGGCGTTGTTAAGATTAAGCCCGCATTCTCTAAGAAAGGCGCCGAGCGCCCCGCCATCATCGTCTCGAGCGATAAGCGGCAGTGGGGTATATCCGCACAATATATCAAGTCTCTATATACCCTTTCTCCCGGAGCGAGCTTGATAGTCTATCTTGACGATATGAGTCAGGCTAAAGATTTTAAAAAGTTCTTGGACGGAATTATTGCAAAATCGGAACTCGTGCGCGATGCCGGAGGCGTTATAAATATAAATGTATTTGATGAGGAAGGCGCGAAAGAGGTTGAGCTTGTAGAAAAGGCGGGTAAGGCGAACACTATCACCCTTGCCGACAGAAAGCTCGGCCGAGCGACGAACGTTAAACTTTCAGAAGATGTAGGGTTTGTCGTGAAGAACAGTCTTGAAGCGCTGACAAAACTTCTCGAAGCTCAGGGCAAGAATAGAAGCGAAATTGATGCGGCCGGAAAGGAGCTGGAAGAACTTCTTGCCGGAGTGAACGGGCTATTCTTTATGACCGATTACGCAGAGCGGTCTAAGAGGAAGAGAGAGGTTGAAGATTTCATGCGTAGGATGGGGGCGGGGGAGGGCAGCGAGCTGTGGCGCATCGTGAAGCAGAAGTATTTCGACGGACTCTTCATATTGGAATTATCGCCGGCCGGAAGCGATGAATCAAAAGTTCAGACTTTCGGCAGGAACAGGCGTCAGGGGGATCAGGGATTCGTCGATTCCGTATATTCTCTGGATGAGAAGTCACGTTTATACAAGATGGTCAAGCAGGCTTTTAGCGCGGAATATAACGCAGATCTTACTCCTGCCGAACAGAAAAAAAGACAGGCGATATTTGATGAATTTCTTCTGAATATAAAGAGCATAGAAGAGCTTGAGACGAAGATCTTTGATGAAGACGGCCATTATAGATCAGGGATCGATCAAGATACTATCATTGCATGGGCTAAGCTTCGAAATTATTTCATCGGCCTCTTGAGGGATGCCAGAGAAAAATTGCAGGAGAGAAACGGCAGGCGCCGGATCAATAAAGCGATAGTCGACCGGAAGACGCAGCGCGCGCTCAATACGATCCGTGATCTTCCGGTCATATTCTCCGAGGCCATTAAGAAGGACCCCTCGCTTGCAAATAAATTTCTGAGCTCGCAACTCGACGCGGTTCTGGATGCGTACTTGAACGACTTGGGCACCATCGATGAGAACGGATTACGCGACATTACGGAGCTTCTCGGCGTTATCGAGGAGCGGTTCCATATAAACCTCGGTGAAGGTAAGAAGAAGATCCAGCAGCTGGCTCTTAACGGGAAAAACGCGGAAGAGCTTGCCAGGATACGAAGTATGCTGCGTGAGGCTATAATGAAAGTACTCGGAAGCATCGCCAGCGTTGTGGTGGCCAAAGACCAGGAGGCATTACTCGGCGCAGGAGAAGTATCGTACAGGATCGGACTTGATGCTTCAGGTAAGGTAGTTATAAAGGGTATCGTCTTTAATCAACATGACGGTTCAAAAGTCGATATGGAAGCGATAATGAGCTCGGACGGTTCGCGCGTACAAATAGGCGATACCGAATATGCTGTCTCATATGAACCAGATGGCAGCCTTAAGCTTGGGGATAAGATGAAGTTTGTTTTAGGCGCACAGATCGGCGCGGACGGAAAACGGGTCGTTACTCTCGCCGGCAGTTTTGAATCATATGTCAGCGCCATATACAGGGAAGGCCTCGACAGGCTAAAGACAAAGGCGATAAAAGAGTCGCGTGAGCGTGGGGATGTGGTTGAAACCGATACAACAGAGGCCGGGCTTACAGGCGCGGCTATCGAAGAGGCCAGGCAGAGGTATCGCGATAAGAGGGACAAGGCTACGGATTATAGCACTCCGGAAGGTGTCGAAAGACGAGCTTTGGCTGAAGCGCGTATGGAAGGTCCGCTGAACGCTTTGACCGGAACATTGGCGGCGGCCAAAAAAGAAGCCGATGATCAGGAAGAGGCCCTTAAGAAGAGCGGAAAATTAAAAGCAAGGCCGATACGGACATCTCCGTCTACCAGGACCGCGGTGAAGCGAGCCGGAGAAGAGATGGGAGCTGATGTTAATGTCGAGAGCGCCGGGGCTGTCGAACAGGCAGCGCCTCAGGTTGTAGCTCAGACCCAACAGGACACCTCCGGTAACCGTTATTCGACATCTATCGATTTCGGCGATATGGTAGGTAATATGGCTGCCGAGGGAAAAGATTCCGATACTGAACGGGAGATTAAGGATGCGGGAGAGACTGAGACCAGAGATACGCGTCAGAAAGCCGAGAAGAAGGGCGATGATGAAAGGCGGGCGGTAGAAGACGGAAGAGCGCGCCAAAGGTACGGCGATGTCGCTTTCATCGGCATGGCTCAATCGGCCGAAGGACTTCTTAATGACGCACGCAGGGTTCAGGGATTCGCTATGCCGCCGGTTCCCGGTGAGGATCCGAAGCCTCCGGCAATAATTATAGTTGTCCCGGCTATTATGCTTCAGCAGTGGAATGATAAGGAAAAGGCGGAGATCGCCTTAGCGCTTCAGAAACAATGCGCCGGAGTCTTTACCGGTCCGGGCCCTGCGCATGTATCATTTGACGCGATAACCTTGGGCAAGGAAGACTCGACAGGTGAAGTGACGCGGGCATTTACCGGTTTGAGGATATACGACGCCACGGCAGCATCCGATCTTATGAAGGAAAAGACGGACCTTGAAGCGAGAATAAGAAAAGGCGGTAAGCCTCTTTCCCAGAAAAAACTTGAAGAGTCGCTTGATCTGTCAGGCCCGAAAGGCGTTAAGGTATATATCAAGACGATCGGTACATCGAGCTACCTTGTTTCTATAGCCGATGACGGCGCTACGTATGTGCGCGCCTTAGGTAAGAGCGTGTCTGACAGAGCCAGATATGATGCTCTGCATGCCAGCGATCTTCTTTCCGGCAGGGACAGTGTGAGCAATGATGCCGGCATGCTCCCGAGCGAATATGGCGTAGACGCACACGGAATTTTCCTGAGAGCCTCCGGCGGATCGGGCTCACCGGACGGCGGTATTTCTCCGCTCGTCAATTTTAGCGCAATAGTTATGCACAATAGCGGACCGCAGACTCTCGTGACCGAAAGGCTGCCCCTTACTCCCGAGACCGGTATGCCAAAAAGCGGATTTAGGGGTGAAAGTTTTAGCGATAAAGCACAATTTGTATGGGACAGGATAAAGAGTTTCTTTAGCGGTATTAAATGGATAGGTATCGGAATCGGTCGATGGATGCGTGATGGCTGGAATATGGCGCGATATAGATTCGATCTTGCCAGAAGGAGCGGATCAGGAAAGGTGCGATGGGGCCTGGCATGGGCTATTACATCGCCGGTCGGTATTACGAATTATCTTATCAATAATGCGGCGAGGGACTTCAACGTCTTTGGATATAAAGCTAAACTAAGGCGCGATAGAGCCGTTGCTAAAGCGCAAGAAGAGAAGAAGAGATCGGTCAGTTATCAGACGGTTAAGGGCCGGGCCGCCGACACAGACAGCAATAAAAAAGTTGCTAAGTTCATCGCCCGCGCACATCTCTGGGTCCTCGATAATATTTTAGTCAAACCTACGCTTGAATCGAATCTCCGCTCGGTCCCGCTCATCTTGTTCTATGGACTGCGCGCAATAGAAACAGCGGTTAAATGGGTTTTATGGACGGCCCCGGTAAGAATAGTAAAATTCATCTTCTATGACCTTTGGCATTATCCTTACGCAAAGATAATTGCATGGCGCCAGAAGCGGTCAGACAAGGCCAAGGAGCCGGAAGTGGCCGATGTAATGAGCGCGCGCTTACCAAAGGAGATGAGGGACGGAAATATCTCCACGGATAAAGCCATTTCGCTATCTCAAGCACTGTTTGGCATAGTTCTGGATGGCGCAGCCAAGGCCCGTATCTCGAAGTTTATAAGCGGTGGAACGTATATATCCCCAGATAAGTCCTATATGCTTGATCCCGATCCTGCTGCGCAAGTCGCTATCCTTCTATATTACGCGTCGAGAGATCACCTGAACTACCGTAAGGATGAAACATACGCTGCTGTCGGGACAATACTTGCGGATCGCGCAATGAAGATAGCTCAGGAGCGCCCCGACACGTCCGGAATCGAAGTTAAGGATTTGAGGAATAAAGCGCATAATTATCTTGC
>CAZHIO010000009.1:0-5414 GCA_964532615.1 uncultured Planctomycetia bacterium | reverse complement strand
TAATTACGAAGCGGCAGTGACGCTGGCCACTATGCTCTATTCTTTTAATGCGAAAGAGAGTGCTCAAAAGATATTAGAAAGAGTGGTAAAGCGCGGAAGGCTTGATGACAAGCTCATGACGACCGCGTGCGCTCTTCTCGGGAAGATCCGCGAGGAGGAGAAAGACTTTAAATCGGCTCAGAAAGCGTACAACAAAGCTCCGCTCAGCGAAATCACCATTCTGGGAGAGAAGATATCTATATTGGAAAGAAAAGCGGCATGCCTTAAAGAGAGCATCGCGGAAGCTTCTAAAGAGGGTGCGGCTAAGAAGCAAAAGCTTGCCGCGGCTTCGGCCACTATGAAGGAGGGGCTCGGCTCTATGTGGAAAGGCATGTCGAACAAAAAGACGATGGTAGCTATAGCCGTTACCGCCGCTATAATACTTGCGATTGGTATATTCCTGCCCGGAGTTGCAGCAGCGCTGGTAGTAGCATTGCACTTTATACCATATGTAGGCGCATGGCTGGGAACCATTATAAGCGCGGGCACAGGCGTCGCAACGTTATGGACAGGGGCGGTTGCTATCTTTGGAATATACTCAAAGCTATTTATGGTTTACGGTTTTGGAAAACCCGTAGCCGGCGCGGCGATAAAAGGCATTAGGTCCGTATACGATTATTTTGCCAGCCCGTTCCTTATGATAAGGATGGTCCGGTCTCAGGAAGCCGATTTTAAGAAGAATAATTATAAGGCCGCGCCAAGAATAGATCTTATAAAATTGTATGAAGGTTTTGCGGCCGGTTCGCCCGCTGCGGGCAGGCGCGCTAAGAGGCTTATCGATGACACGATAGAAGCCGTGCAGGATGGGACTTTGAACCCCGAAGAATCTACCGCATTTATAGAATATCTTATAGAGAGAAAAGACACTAAGAACGCGGAAAAGCTTTTCGGCACGGTTTATGCCAGGGCTCCGGATAATCTTGCCGTACTCCTTGCGCGCGCCAGGATAGCGAATTCTGAAAGTCCACTGGCGACTGTGCGTGTAAAGGATGAGCCAGTTGAATTTCCAGCTATTGCCCTATTGGCAGCCGAGAGAGCGCTCAAAAAAGACCGTAACAATAAAGAGGCGCTGCTTATTAAGGCGGAGGCGCTTAAAAAGTTGATCGCTATAAAGAAGAATAAGAAGGACCAGGAAGCTCTTGAAGCTACGATAAAAGCATTAAAAGATATAGCTTTGAAAGGCGAGCTTAATGCCATTGAGATCGCCAGGCTTGAAGCTCTTATCCCCGAAGTTAAGGTGCCAGATAAGAATGTCTCTGGCCAAGACGCTCGCAAGGTTTCGGAGACATCCGTTGCCGGCGAGATAGTTGCTACCGTAACGAGCATTCGGGAAGGAGAAGCGGTTCCGGATGAAGTCGAAGTAAAGCTTTATACAAATACCACGGCTGATAAAGAGAGAAAGACGGTCCTCGAAGAGAAGCTGACGAGTCGCGACAAACTGACGCCTGCCGAGAGTATAGAGCTCGCAGGCTACTATGTCGCGGATAAAGATCATAGAAAAGCTTTTGATATATTAGCCGGATCAGCTAGATATGAAGATCCGTCTGTAAGACTACAGGCTGCCCGTATAAGGGCGCTATGCGCCTTAAGAATAGTCGATGAAGCCCCCTGGTACAGGCGTATGCTATTTCCTAAGATGCGGCTATTTAAGCCGGCTATAGCTGAGCTCAGGCTTGCGGGTGATAGCGATATGGCTGATGCGCTGATTAGCGCAGCCTATCATCCGGATACCGTGAAAGGGCTTGCAGCGCTCAAAAAAGTCGCGGCTAACTATAAAGAGAAGCCTGATAATGATGCTGAGCGTATCGTCAACACTCTCATAGAGGATGCCCTATTATTATTCCGGGAAGATAGCGTGCTTGATATGGCCCGCCTTCGCGCGGTCGAGACAGTTTTAAGTACATTACCGTCGACAGACGCTTTATCTACCCAGAAAAAAGCTCTGCGCAGTTACTGGTCGGCCGCTGCCAGGGAAGAGCTTCATAATATGCTTGCGGACTATGAGGAAAAGTCCGAACAGCTTAACGCCTCAGAAGCGGAGATGGGGGATAAATATATTAATCTGAGAGAAGACCTATTGACGCTAAGACGTAAAATAATATCCGGTTATGCGAGCATAGCGCGTGAAGATCCGGGGTCAAACGAGATGGCCGCAGATCTTATATCAAACTTGAGTAAGATCATAGGAAAGAAGATTGATATAGCTAAGAGCCCGGAAAAATTCACAGAAGAGCTAATGAAAGATCTTAAGGACGATGACAAGACAGCTCTCAGAGATATTATTTTGGCTGTATACACCGACCTATGGATAGCGTCCGCTTTTGAGCTTACGTATACAGAAAAAGATAAGCCCGCCGGTGTTGCCAAGGATTCAAAAGAATTTTTGAAACATGTAGATGTTCTCATAAGCATCTATGGGAGATCAAAAAACCAGATAATAAGAGAGAGGATTATTAAAGCGCTTAACGGTCTTTCGGATTACAACTACTATGGTAATTGGAACGGAGAGAACTATGAGAGGGCTCCTGTATCTACCGACCTGATCGGAGCGCTTACGGGAATAAAGGGGCTTGAAGATCTTGTCGTTAAGCTCAACATGAGCATGGCGCAAGCCTATCTTTCCCGACACGCCGGTTTAATGAGGGACGCCGAAGCTGCCAAGAAATCCGGCAAGGATACAGGGCTCATAATTACCGAAGCCGGTAAGAACTTTGAGAGCGCACGAGCCATATTAAAGCGGATGTTGGTCAATTACACAGATAAGCTCAAGGATTCTACAGGCGATATAAAATCGAAAGAGGATGCATTCAAAAAGATACTGAATCTTATCGGCATGCTCTATGGTAATTCGGCGACGGCGGCTATCAGAGCTGTGTTTGATGAAACAAATAAAGAAAAGACGGAAGATGCAAAGAAGGCGGAAAACATGCTAAGGTACGCGGCTGCCATAGATATGAACGCTAAGGATGCAAATGCGTTACTGAGTGCCTTCATGGAGCGCGCAAAGGCGTCGGTTATTGAAAAGATAGCGTTATTGAAAAATGCCGGTTCGATTTACAAGGCTAAGGAAAAGCTTGAGCTGCTTGCCGAGCTTGAACGGTCCGGAAAATTTGAAAGCAAGGAGTATACAACTCTCTTAGACGCGATCATCGGCTATATACAAACAGTGGGATCGGATGACAGGGATTACGATGAGAAAATTTATAGATTGATGACATACGGCGAGCTTGAAAAGATCGCTATACAGATCGCTCGGCCAGTAACCGGCGATAGTATTCAGGTCATTCTTAAGAAGATCAGCGTGATAGATGCCACGAAGAAAAGGTTCGGAGATGTGCATAAATCGTCCGAACTTGACAGCGCTTTCGTTCGACTAAAAACAGCGCTGCTAAAGAAGCTCGAAAGTGCACGCGAATACGAAGATGCTGCCACAGTTAAAGCCGTATTAGACGAGGTTGATCGATTAATGGAGCTCTCTTCTTCTTACGAAAATGCAAAAGACCTTGACCGGGCGGAAAAAGCTCTTCAGAGGGCAGTTGAATTGGCGAACGTTATAATTAAGCGCAATATGGAGCTGAAGCAAAAGAGCGAGGAGCTCATCCCTATCGATAGTGTTTTCATGGAAAAGATAACAGGGCTATCAGAGAGGGTTGCGGAATTGCTGAAGAAGCGCGGTAAATTCTTCGAGGCCCATATGATGGCCGCTAAAGGCGCGAGACTCCTTGCGGAGTATCAGATAGCTGTTGACGGAGCTGAAGGCGAGGATCAGGTATCCAGGACTATAGCACATCTTGAAAAGGCAAAGATCCTGAGGCCGGACCAAATAGACATTTTAATGGAGATGGCGGAATTGGGTATTCTTAAGCTTTTTGTTCTCAGGCAGAAAGCCACACTCATACGTACGAGATTTGACTCTGAAAAGGAGGAGAAGGATGCTATACAAGAAAAGATCCTTGATATTGATAAGAAGATCGACGGGCTTAAGAAGCAGATAACGGATGAAGAGACATTGGCTAAGAATGCAGCCGCTGAAGCGAAAAAGGTTTCCGGAGATAGCGGTGCTCTTGCGGTAAAGCGGCAAGGTATCCTTAGTTCCATTACGTCCGGCATCGATAAGCTTAAGTCTGACAGGGAAAAAGCCGAGAAGGAACTCGCCGCAATAAGTACAAAAACAGCATCGAGCGAAACCGCACTGAATAAAGCCGAGAACGAGATAAATGATTATTTAACGATCAGGCGCGGAGAAACCATAGCAGTTATCAGAAAAGCTTTTAAAGTTATAGCGGCCGGTAATTACGATATGGGAAATACATCAGTTAAGAAGGCGCTCGAATTTCTATCGTCGCTGCCGGAGAGTTTTAATGCCGATATATCTGCCGGTTTCGAAGGTTTAAGCAGCGGGTTCAATTTATTAACAGCCGCTTCGCGCGCGAAGAAAGAAGAAGCGATACTTAAGATGCTGCTGGAGATATGGTTAAAAGGCGATGAAACTAAAATACTCGCAGCAATAAGGAAGATGCGCGATAACCCCACAGCCGGCACAATAAGTATAGATATCCTGGGCAAGGGCATGGACATGAGCGCGTTATATTTGCTTGATTTTATAAGATCGCAGAAGATCTCGGATAAAAACTATTTGGAATATATCAAAGCTCTTTATGAATTTTATAGCGCACGAAAAGATAACGCAGGAGATCCTGTCGCCGCGGCCGCCTTTGCCGCTCTGTATGATGCCACAGGCCTTGAAGGCGATGATATCCTGATAAAAGCTGATAACTTCGAAGAAGACGGCAACCTTAAGCCGGGCGTGCGAGAGCAACTCGATAGGAGGATAAGGAAGATATTTGAAGACAAGAAGATAGTTGACGACGCTGCGGGATCCGTGAAGAAGCTATTGTTAGAGCACTTTATTTATTTAAGACAGAAGAAGGCGTCATGGAAAGAGATCAGTTCCGATATGCTGAAGATGATCGAGCATACCGCAGGTTTTCTGATCGATAATGCCTGCCCTCAGGATCAGCGGGATGCCAAAAAAGAGGAGCTTGCTGCCGGCAAGGCTCTCGCCGCGCAGAAAGTACGGGAAGCTGTCGCTTCATGGATAGGTTTATCAGTCCAGAAGAAAGCGGCACTCGAAGGGTTGCTAAGGCAGGAGATAGAAAAGTCCGAAGCTGAGCGTAATAGCGGTATTATAGAGCGGCTTATTGATGAGCTTGCCATCCAGGATCCGTCTTCCGACCTTATAGCGTATGCGAGAGCCATAGTCACATACGATACAAAGAAGAAGTCTAATGACAAGCGCGAAGCCTTTAAGAGATTTACCGCGATAGCTAAAGTAAAAGATTATCTCTCTAAGCGCCAGGATGACGAAAAGGCGA
>CAZHIO010000008.1:0-12467 GCA_964532615.1 uncultured Planctomycetia bacterium | reverse complement strand
AACGATATAAAACTTAAGGGCGTGCATAATCTCGAGAACGTAATGGTATCGAGCCTGATAGGGATGATAGCCGGAGTTACCGGAAGATCGATACGCGATACCGTGCGGAAATTCAAAGGACTCGATCACAGATTCGAAACGGTCGCCATAGCGGACGGCGTGGAATATATAGATGATTCGAAAAGCACCACAGTGGATTCTACCAGGAGAGCGCTCGAATCCTGCGCGAAGCCGGTCATCCTGATCGCCGGAGGGAAAGATAAGCGAAGCGACTATGGCGTAATTAAGGATACTGTCGAGGAGAAGGTCAGGCATATCGTTCTGATAGGAGAAGCCGCCGGAGCCATAAAGAGAGCGTTGATCGAGAGAGTGCTGACACACGAAGCCAGGGACATGGACGAGGCGGTAGAGATGGCGGGAAAGCTCGCTCAGGATGGGTGGGTAGTCCTGCTATCCCCGATGTGTTCGAGTTTTGATATGTATAAGAATTATAAAGAGCGCGGAGAGAAGTTCAAAGAGGCCGTAAAGAAGTTGAAGTGCAGGCTACATACCAGCGAAGGCATGCAAAAATGAGAAGCGTAAGGACGTCTATATTTACCATAGTGGCGGTGCTGGTGGGTGTGGGCGTCGTTATGATATATTCAGCAAGCGCTATTTACGCTCACAGCAATATGCATGACAGCCTTTACTATCTGAAGCGGCACCTGATATATCTGACCGTAGGCCTGATGCTTATGCTGGCAGCCATGTCCGTGGAATTAAAGAGGCTGAAAGAGCTTGCGAAGCCCATGATGCTGGCGGCTATAATCCTGCTGGTGCTTGTGATAGTCCCGCATATAGGCAAAGAGATATCCGGAGCCAAGCGCTGGTTTAAATTAGGCCCGATAAACTTTCAGCCTTCAGAATTCGCTAAAGTCGCGATACTCGTCTATATCGCGGATTTTATCGCCAGGAAGAAAGAGCTTGTAAAGAGTTTTATACACGGATACCTGCCGGCCATGTTTATATTAGGCATGACCGTAGGATTGATACTTCTGGAACCGGACCTGGGCACCGCGGTAACTATATCCGTAGTGACTATCATGATGCTATACGTCAGCGGCCTCAGCGGCTCATATATAATCGCGTCTATATTGGCCAGCCTTCCGCTTCTGTATGTTCTGCTCTGGAGAGTGCCCTTCAGAAGGAAGCGCTTAATGATATTCCTTAATCCGTGGGCGGACAAACAGGGATCGGGATTTCAGATCATTCAATCGTTCATTGCCCTGGGTTCGGGCGGTTTATTGGGCGTAGGATTGGGCCAGTCCAGGCAGAAGCTATTTTATCTTCCGGCATCGCATACAGACTTTATATTTTCAATCATAGGCGAGGAGTTAGGGTTTATAGGAACGGCTTCAGTGGTGATACTATTTATTCTCTTCGTATGGGAAGGCATGAAAGTCGCGATGAGAACTTCCGGTATGTTCGAAAAGATGCTGAGCTTCGGAATAGTGTCGACTATTGCGCTTGAGGCCATTATAAATATCGGCGTTACCGCGGGAGCCCTCCCCACTAAAGGCCTGCCGCTGCCGTTTATAAGCTACGGCGGAAGCGGTCTGATATTTCATCTTATGGCCGTGGGCCTGCTCTTGAACGCCGCAAAGAACTGCGATACGGTGCGATAAAGATGAATAAGGTGCTGATCGCTGCGGGCGGTTCGGGAGGGCATATATTTCCGGCGATCGCTCTCGGGCGGAGCCTGAAGAGACTGAATAAGGATCTACAGATAATGTATGTAGGAAGCGATAAGGCTCTCGATAAAAGAATGTTCGAAAAAGAGGGCGCGCGCTTTACGACACTCTCGGCGAACAAGCTTCCTTATAAGATCTCTTTCGGTATAATTATAGTTAGTTTTAGATTGCTGGCCGATATATTCAGAGCTTTTTATATAATGTTCTCATTTAGGCCGGATGTCGCGGTAGGCTTCGGCGGGTATGTCTCTTTTCCAGTTATATTTTCCGCCCGAATTTTACGAATACGTACGATGGTGCATGAACAGAACGTATTGCCGGGCAGAGCGAATAAGATCCTATTCCGCCTGGCGGATAAGATAGCTTTAAGTTTTAAGGATACCGAAAAAACATTAGGTAGAGATCCGGAGAAAGCCGTATTTACCGGAAATCCCGTACGGTCCGAAATATCAGCGAGCGATCGAAAGTCCGGAAATAAGCTTCTCGCTCTGGAGAGCGGCAGATTCACGATACTTGTGATAGGAGGCAGTCAGGGCGCGGCTTTTCTAAATAGAACATTTGTAAGCTCTTTATCCGCGATCGATCCGCAGGCGCGCGGGGCAATTCAGGTTATTCATATAACAGGCGTTAAAGATTATGAATGGGCGTTAAAAGCATATAAAGAACTCCGCATAGACCATAGAGTGCACTCTTTTATCGACAGGATCGAGGAGGCGTACGGCGCGGCGGATCTGATAGTGACAAGATCCGGCGCATCCGCGATATTTGAGCTTGCTCTCATGAGGAAACCTATGGTGCTGATACCTTATCAATATGCGCTCAGTCATCAGCTTGATAACGCGCGCGTCTTTGAACGAAACGGAGCCGCTGTGGTTGTGGAAGAGAAGGATCTGAACTCAGTCATGTTCTCCGCTCTTATACTGGATCTTATGAAAGACCACGACAGGATAAAAAGTTTAAGCGAGTCGGCGGGGAGGATGGCCGTACCGTTAGCGGCCGATAATCTGGCGAAAGAAGTCGTAAATTTGATTGGAAAATAAGATGCTGAGTAAAAAGCGAAACATACATTTTGTCGGAGTGGGCGGCATCGGCATGAGCGGTATCGCGCAGATATTGCTGGAGATGGGCCACAGCGTCTCGGGTTCGGATATCGAAAAGAGCCACATAACCGGCAGGCTCGAGGCCTTAGGAGGCAAGATGTTCGCCGGGCATAGAAGCTCAAATGTTCCGGACGACATAGACATGCTCGTATATTCTTCATCTATCACTAAAGAGAACCCGGAGATGCGCGAGGCCGCCAAGAGAAAGGCGAATATCCTGCACAGGGCGCGCATGCTCGGAGAGATATTCAATATAAAGAAAGGCATAGCCGTCAGCGGCACTCACGGTAAGACTACCACCACGTCGCTTATATCGGTAATACTGGAGAACGCCGGGCTGGACCCTACCGTGATAATAGGGGGAGAGGTAAGCCGGTTTCACGGTAACGCCAAGCTCGGCAAGGGATTGTATGCGGTAGCCGAGGCTGACGAGAGCGACGGATCATTCGTCTATCTTAAGCCTCTCTACGCCGTTATAACCAATATGGAGATGGAACATCTGGACCACTTTAAATCAATGAAACATATTCACGAATCTTACAGAGAGTTTATAGATAATATCAGAACCGGAGGGATGCTTTTCTACAACGCAGAAGATCTTAATACAAGGATCGCGATCAAAGGTTTTCACAGACATAGCGAATCTTTCGGTTTTTCAAAGTCAGCGGACATGTACCCCATAGGAATAAAGATGGATGGTTTTAAGACATCCTTCAGATGCGTCTATAAGAACAGGGTTATCGGTACCGTAAATCTGAATATTCCCGGAAGGCATAATATACTGAACGCGATGGCGGCAATTCTCGTCGGTCTTAAGATCGGGATCGCCTTTAAAGAGATAACGCGCTCGATACGAGATTTTGAGGGTGCCAAACGCCGGTTCCAGCTCAGGGCCGACTCTGAAGGCGTTATGCTGATCGACGACTATGCGCATCACCCTACGGAGATAAGGGCCGTCCTGGATGCCTGTCAGAACTGGAAAGGCAGAAGGATCATCGCCATCTTCCAGCCACATAGATATTCCCGCACCAAATATCTGGCGGATGAGTTCGGTATATGTTTCAAAGGCGTCGATAAGCTTATTCTTACCGATATATACGCCGCCAGCGAAGAAGCGATGGAAGGCGTATCTATAATGAGTATCTACGATAAAGTAAAAGCCAGCGGGCTTGACGACATCGAGGTATTAAAGAAAGAGCTCATACCTGATCATGTGATGAAGATCAAGAAGCCCGGGGACATGGTGCTGGTGCTGGGGGCCGGAGATATAAAGATCGTAGCGGACAGACTATCCGATATGATGAATAAAGAGTCCGGCCACGCCATCGATTATTCCGCGGACAAGAGATTGATCGCTGAGCTCAAGAAGGCTATAAAAGGCAAAGTATCGCTGGATATAAAACTTTCGAGCCGCACCTCTTTAAGGATAGGCGGCCGCGCCGGAATATGGATAGAACCGGCGGACGTTAAAGATCTTGCCAGAGCCCTGTCATTCGTTAACCGGCACAAGATCCCGATGTTCGTTATCGGTAACGGTTCGAACGTGTTATCTTCAGACTCCGGTTTTAACGGCATATTGGTACACTTAGGATCGGAATTCTTTAAGAAGGTCCGGATAGAAGGAACAAGGATCAGTGTCGCCGCCGGATTCGGCCTTCCGAAGCTTGTGCGCTTAGCCTGTGATAACTCTCTCGGTGGCCTTGAATCTCTTGTGGGCATCCCCGGCACTGTGGGAGGCGCGGTATATATGAACGCCGGCGGACACAAAAATCCGGCCTACAGAAATATAGGCGAGCTTGTCACTTCTGTAAAAGTTATGGAGCCCGACGGTAAGGTTAAGACGCTTAAGAAGAAAGATCTTAGTTTCGGTTACAGGTCCTCTAATCTGGATCGTTATATTATTCTTGAATGTGAGCTCGAATTGGACAGATCCGATCGGGCGAATCTGATCTCAAGCTGTGAAAGGTTCTTGAGGATAAAGAGAGATAAGCAGGTCCTGGACTCTCCGAGCGCCGGATGCATGTTCAAGAATCCCGATAACTTCCAATTCACATGCGGACAGATGATAGATATGCTCAAACTTAAAGGCAGGAGAATCGGAGGGGCCGAAGTCTCCCAAAGACACGCTAACTTTATAATAAACAGAGGTAATGCCACTTGTGATGACGTGCTTCAGATCGCAGATTTCATTAAAAGCAAGGTGAAAGAGAGTTACGGAATAGATCTGGAGATGGAGGTTAAGTTAATATGAGTCGCACGGGGATTGGCAAGGTCGGGATCCTTGCGGGCGGGCCTTCGAACGAGCGGGAGATAAGCCTGAGAAGCGGCAAGGCAGTGCATGCGAGCCTTTTAAAAGAAGGCATAGACGCAATATTGCTCGAAGTTCAGGACGACATCCGCTCTCCGATAGAAGATAATAAGATCGACGTTGTTTTTATAGCGCTTCACGGAAGATTCGGCGAAGACGGTACCGTGCAGAAGATCCTGGAAGAGATGAAGATGCCTTATACGGGCTCGGGACCTAAAGCCTCTAAGACGGCGCTTGATAAAGTATTGACGAAAAGCATACTGGAGCGCGCGGAGATACCCGTTCCGCGTTATATAATATTCGAAAAGGACGATTACAGGATCGAGGACTGCTACGATCTGGCCTTCCCGATAGTCGTGAAGCCTCATCTGGAGGGGTCCAGTATAGGGCTGTCCGTAGTGAAAGATAAAGACGCCCTTACCGCGGCGATCGAAAAGGCTTTCGAATTCGGTGAGCTCGCTCTCATGGAAGAGTATATAGCGGGTCGCGAGCTGACGGTAGGCATTCTGGATGACGAACCTCTTCCGGTCATAGAGATAGTAACAAAGGGTAATGTTTACGACTACAAGGCGAAGTATGACGATCCTGAGACCAGATACCTTGTGCCGGCTCCTATCGATGAAGAACTGTCCAAGAAAGCCAAAGAGCTCGCCAAGAGGGCGCACCTGGCTCTGGGCTGCAGACATTTTTCGCGCATAGATATGATGATGAATAAGGCGGGGTCAATATTCGTCCTGGAGGCCAACACGATCCCCGGCATGACCGAAAGAAGCCTGCTGCCGAAAGCGGCGCAGGCAACGGGCTTGAGTTTTGGCGGATTATGTATTAAACTTATCGAGAACGCATTGTCAGCTAAGAGGTAGATCATATGGGAAAAGCGAAGAAGATAAAACGTCCGAAAGGCGACGCGAAAGAGGCGGTGATGTCGACCGCGACGACCGTGCTCGTCGTGTTGATATTTCTGACGTTTGCGTCTATGCTGGCAAAGGCTTTCCTTCAGGAATCGGATTATTTTAAACTCCGAGCCGTAAATATCAAAGCCTCTTTTCTCGATTCGCGCGCCGCGTCTACGATCAGCAGTCGTGTGCTGAACGCCTACAAGCTGAGAAACGTATTTAATATTAATCTGAAGTACATAGCGCAGTCGATACAAAATAGTTATGGAGATGTCAGAGATGTGGCCGTAAGTATCATGCTTCCGGATAGATTAGTGATCAGTCTGAAGATAAGACGGCCCGTAGCGCTTATAAAGAGCGGAAAGCACTATCCCGTAGATGAGGATGGAGTGGTCCTTCCGAGCGGCAGCCGCGTGGACGCTCTAAACGACCTGCCCGTTATAAGCGGAGTCGATATGAAGCTTATCACCTCTCGTCAGACCAGCAGAAATCTGAAGCTCGCGCTGCAGCTTTTGGGTGAAATACGTCTCACAAAATCGGTTACGAGTTTGGGCGTGGCATCTATAAATGTATACGATCCCAGGAACCTGTCTTTCTATTTTAAAAATGGCGTTGAGGTGCGCGTGGGTGAAGAGAATTTCAAGGAGAGACTTGACCTTCTTAGCATAGCCCTAAGGGATCCGAGATTAGTGCTGGATAACGTAAAATATATAGACGTCCGGTTTAAGGATATTATAATCGGGCCTAAATAACGATAAACAGGAAAATATTATAATCCGGAGGTATCTGCAGGTGAATAGAAAGATCAATGTAATCGGCCTCGACATAGGCTCATCAAAGATAGCAGCGGTTGCCGCAGGCGTAGATAGGGACGGCGGTATAGAGATTACGGCGCAGGTTACCGGAGAATCGGGAGGCGTTGATAAAGGGATGATAGTGGACCTTAACGCTTCGATAGATTCCGTGTCTAAAGTATTTAAAAAACTCAGGCCCAAGATACAGAATAAACCCGGCGAGATATATGTAAATATAAGCGGCCGGGATGTAAGAGGCTCAAGATCCATAGGCATGATCCCTATTTCACTCAGAGGCAGGGAAGTGGGAAGGCCGGATATTCAAAAGAGCATAGATGCCGCGAGCACGATACATCTGCCTTTCGACAGAGAGATAATACATAAGATAGTCCATTCATTTTCTATAGACGATCAGCCGTGGATAAAGAATCCTTTCGGGTTATACGCCTCCAGGCTGGCGTGTGAAGTATACGTAATTACGGCAAACGTAAATCACATACAGAGCATATACAAGTGCGTAAACGACGCCGGATACGACGTTAAGGATATAGCCTTTACTTCGATCGCAAACTCCGAGAGCCTTCTCGATAGCGCTGAAAGAGAGTCGGGAACGGTCCTTGTGGATATGGGCAGTAGTCTGACCGAGGTATCGGTCTTCCTGGATGGCGCGCTCGACAATTTTGAAGTCGTCGATCTGGGCGGCGCGGAGATAGGCGAGAACTACAGATCGAGCGAGCACATTAAGGAATTGGCCTCTAAGATATCCGCAAAATTACAGGATCTTTCGCGCAGGAATGTAAAGACGCCCTCAGTGGTATTAACGGGCGGGTTTTCATTAGCCGACGGTATTATTGAATATCTGGAAGAGATGCTGTCGCATCCGGTAAAGATAGGCTCTCTGAAGAGGGTGCAGGGCGACATCTCCGGGCTCGAGAGCGTAAAGCTTGCTACGGCGATAGGGCTTTGCGGTTATGCTTACGAGAAGAAGGGATCCATGCGACGAAGTTCCGTTAACCGGATCCGAGCCAAGATAGCAGAGATCTTCAATAACTATTTTTAGTATCCGAAATGGAGCGCTCCCGATGGGTGAGGAGACCGGCTACAGGCAATGGACAGTTCCGGAGCCGAAGGCTCTTCTTCTTCTGGTGCATGGATTAGGCGCTAATAGCGGAAGATGGCAGGCCATGGCCGAGTTTTTTATGAAACACGGCGTATCGTCCTTTGCCGTAGAGTGCCCCGATTTTAAAGGTTATCACAACGAGATCCTGCGGTTACGAAATATCATCTCCGGATCTAATCCCGCAAAAAAGATTTTTTTGGCTGGCGAAAGCTTAGGCGGCATCGCTTCTCTGATCGCCGCCTCCGGCCATCCGGAGTTATTTGACGGCCTCGTCTGTCTTTCCCCGGCCTTCAAGAGCATGGTAAAACTCCCTTTAAAAGAATATATAAAGATAGTAGTATCGCTCTTTTACGATGCTAAGAAAGAGTTTAAATTACCGTTCGATTTTTCCATGTGCACGCGCGACGCTGACTACCGCAATAAGATGGAGGCCGATGAAAGCGAACGCCGGAACGCCAGTTCCGGATCTATCATCGAGACTCTCATAACGCAGATCAGAGCCAGGTTATCGATTAATAAACTGGCTACCCCCGTTATCTTTATGCTTGCCGGCGACGATAAGATAATCGATCCCGGCTTCAGCATTAGAATATTCGAACGCCTGAATATTAAAGATAAAATTTTGAAGGTATATCCTGAAATGTATCATTCCCTTTCCATAGACATAGGAAAAGAGAAGGTATTTGAAGATCTTTTAGAATGGATAGAAGAGAGGATTTGAAAAAGGGGGCCATGTGAAGTATATATTGGCGATAGATCAGGGCACGACCGGAAGCCGGGCGGTGATTTACGATAAGAAGGGCCGTAAAGTCGCCGGTTCTTACCGGGAGTTCCCTCAGCATTTTCCGCGCCCCGGCTGGGTAGAACATGACCCGCACGATCTCTGGAGGAGCGTTCGGGACTCTATCCGCAGCGTGCTGGCGAAAATTCCAAAAGATTCTATCGCGGCGATAGGGATAACTAACCAGAGAGAGACCACGATCTTATGGGATAATCGTACCGGAAAACCTATCTACAATGCGATAGTATGGCAGTGCAGGAGGACGGCTGACCGGTGCGACGCTCTTAAAGAGAATCATCGTACGGTCGATTTCTACAGGAAAAGAACGGGACTGCCTATAGACGCTTACTTTTCGGCGACAAAGATCGAATGGATACTGAATAATGTTCCGGGCTCCCGCGCGAAAGCCTCCAGAGGAGAGATATCATTCGGGACGGCAGATTCGTGGATATTATGGAAATTGACCGGAGGTAAAACGCACGCTACGGATCCTACGAACGCTTCCAGGACGATGTGTTTTGATATAGACAAACTTAAGTGGGATGAGGCTATTCTGAAAGAGTTCCGTATACCGAAGAGCATGATGCCCGAGGTCAGGATGTCGTCCGGGATCTTCGGTAAGACTGCGAAGATCGGCGGAATTCCCGAAGGCATCCCGATAACCGGCATGGCCGGTGATCAACAAGCGGCGCTCTTCGGACAGACATGTTTTGAACCCGGCACAATGAAGAGTACTTATGGCACAGGATCGTTCGTTCTTTTGAACGCGGGAAAGAAGAGGCCACTCTCGAAGCATGGCCTTATAGTCACTTTAGGATGCGGAAGATATGGTGAGCCTGTATATGTTCTGGAAGGCTCCGTCTTCGTCGCCGGTTCGGCGATCCAATGGTTACGGGATGGGCTAAAGATATTGAAGAGCGCTTCGCAGTCGGAGATAATGGCGTCCGGCGTGAGCGATAACGCAGGAGTCTATTTCGTGCCTGCGCTGGTCGGCCTGGGCGCGCCTTACTGGGACCAGAACGCGCGCGGCGCGATTTACGGAATAACGCGGGGCACTCATGCGAGCCATTTAGTCAGAGCGGCTCTCGAAGCTATTTGCTATCAGACAAAAGACGTTATCGAAGCTATGCGGAAAGATTCCGGACTCACTATCAAGAGCCTTAAAGTGGACGGCGGGGCTGTTTCGAATAATCTATTATGCCAGTTCCAGTCCGATATCCTCGGCATTAAAGTCATAAGGCCTAAGATAATCGAGATAACGTCATTAGGCGCGGCTCTCCTTGCAGGACTTGCTATAGGCTACTGGAGAGATTCGGACGAGATAAAGAAGTGCTGGACCTCCGATAGGGTCTTTTCGCCGAAGATGCCGCCAAAGGCCGCAGATTCATTATATGACGGCTGGCTGAAAGCCGTAAAGAGGACCCTTACTAAATGAGAGATTACGATGTATGCATTATAGGCGGCGGCGTTACGGGAACATCGATAGCCCGCGAACTTTCGCGCTATAAGCTGCGGATATCTCTTTTAGAGAAAGAGCCGGAACTCGCCTTCGGAGTATCTAAATCAAACAGCGGTATTATACACCCCGGTACGCAAAATATTCCCGGATCGCTAAAAGGAAGACTTTGCGTGCAGGGTAATATTCTTACGAGAAAGCTTGCCAAAGAGCTCTCTGTGGATTTTAAAGAGACGGGGGAGCTTATAGTGGCTTTCAGCGAAGATGATATCTCGCGGCTGGCGCAGTTAAAAAAAGATGCCCGTAAACTTGGAGTCCCGGGGCTTAAGATAGTCAGGCAAAACTGGCTGAGGAAGCATGAGCCTAATCTCTCGACCGAGGCGATAGCCGCTTTATATTCTCCTACGGCGGGAGTGATCAGCCCATACCGGTGGGTATATGCCCTGGCGGAGAACGCTTCCGCTAACGGCGTAGAGATATATACCGAAACCGTGGTTACCGGGATTGCGCCCGGGCAGTCAGGATTTAAGGTCAGCACTTCAAAAGGCATTTTCAGCTCAAAGTTTGTAATAAACTCGAGCGGCCTATATGCCGATGAAGTCTCAGCTATGGTCGGCGTTTGTGATTTCAGGATAAAGCCCCGGAAAGGGGAGGAATTTATCCTGGATAAGAAGAGAGAACACATGACGAATCATCTGCTCTTTCCTCTTCCGACGAAAATATCCAAGGGGGTGCTTGTCACGAGGACTTCAGACGGCAATCCCATGATAGGCCCCACATCGGACGATATTACCGACAAGGAAGACCTCTCCACTTCGGATGAAGGCTTAAAGAGAGTTCTTTTGGCCGCCCGGAAATTAATACCTTCCATCTCCGAGAGCGATATTATCGCGTACTTTGCCGGATTGAGGCCCGTTTCGGGGGATGATTTTATCATTCGTCATGAAGACGGAGCGCCCGGTTTTATTAACGTAGCGGGGATACAGTCACCCGGCCTGACATCTGCTCCGGCTATCGCGCTCTTGGTAACCGGTATATTGAAAGACCGGGGACTGCCGCTTGAGAAAAAGAAGTTCCATAAACGCCGTAAAAAAGAGGCGCACCTCTTCTCTTCCGGACTTAAGAAAGCCCAGTGCCTGATAAAAAAAGACCCGAAATACGGCGATATCATCTGTAGATGTGAAATGGTATCCGCGCACGAAGTGGAGTCGGCGATAGCAGACGGAGCCAAGACTCTTGACGGTATAAAGTTCAGAACGAGAGCGCAGGCGGGACGATGTCATGGCAGTTTTTGTACTACCCGGCTGATGAAGCTAATATCCGAACGCCGCGGCATTCCGCTTACGGGCGTAACCAAGAGGGGCGGCGGATCAGAGATAGTTAAGGATGAGAGGACGCTGTGAAGATCAGGGATCTTGTCGTTGTCGGAGGAGGGCCCGCCGGTATGGCCGCGGCGATATCGGCGCATGAGAACGGCGTGAAAGACATTCTTCTCGTAGAACGCGATCAGTATCTCGGAGGCATATTGAACCAGTGCATACATACCGGTTTCGGACTGGATTACTTTAAAGAGATACTGACCGGCCCGGAATACGCCGATCGTTTCATAAAAAAGATAAAGAGTTTCTCCGGAATAGAGATAACCTTGCGTTCGTTCGCGGTGCGGCTTAAATCCGATATGAGCCTAACCTACCTTAAACCCGGCGGATTATATAACGTGCGCTCTAAAGCTATTATAATGGCTACCGGATGCCGTGAAAAGACCAGAGAGATGGTGCATATACCAGGGACGAGGCCGGCCGGGATCTTCTCGGCGGGGCTGGCTCAGAAATTGATAAATATCGAGGGACTGCTTCCGGGCAGAGAGATTGTGATAATAGGGTCCGGAGATATAGGCCTGATTATGGCCAGACGGTTTACTCTTGAGGGTGCGAAGGTGAAAGCCGTAATAGAGATACAGCCACGGGTGAGCGGATTAGCAAGGAACGTCGTTCAGTGCATCCAGGATTTCGATATTCCGGTATATCTGAGACATAAAGTATTGAAGATATACGGCAAGGACAGGGTGGAGGGCGTTATCGCCGCGCAGGTGGACAATAAGATGAATAATGTATCCGGAAGCGAGATCAAAATAAGTTGCGATACGGTCTTATTATCGGTAGGGCTTATACCGGAAAACGAACTGATAGAGATGGCGGGCGTAGCTATGGATCACAGCACTAATTCTCCGGTCTCAAAAGAGGTAAATAAGACATCCGTACCGGGACTATTCGTATGCGGAA
>CAZHIO010000007.1:0-13156 GCA_964532615.1 uncultured Planctomycetia bacterium | reverse complement strand
CCAGACGAACCTCCTCGCGGTGAACGCCGCGATAGAAGCCGCCCGCGCCGGAGAACACGGCAGAGGCTTCACGGTAGTTGCCGACGAGATCCGTAAGCTGGCCGACTCGACCGCAAAGTCGACAAAAGATATTACAGCGCTGATAGAGATCATCCAGCATGAGATGTCGCACGCTATAATGGCGATGGAGCAGAGCATAGTCAACGTCGACGAGGAGTCGAAGCTCTCGCAGGAATCCGCCGATAGCGCCAAAGAGATATCTATGGGAGCCACACAGCAGATCTCCGGCTCCAAACAGATAGCGGACGCCATGGGGAATATTAACGAGGCGATGAAGCAGATCGCAGTCGGGGCTCAGCAGGCTCAGGCCGCGGCCAAACAGCTGACATCGCTTGCGATCGAGATCAAGGATATAACGGTGAAGTTCAAACTATAATATATATGGTATTTGATAAATCAAAATTCATAGGCCCATTCAAAGAAGAGACCGGCGATCACGTCCGAAGGCTGAGCGACGGGTTCCTGAAGCTCGAGAAGAGCCCTAAGGATAAGGTTATACTCGAGGAGATGATGAGGGAGGCGCATACCATTAAGGGCTCCGCGTCCATGATGGGTTATAAGAGGATCGCCGATATCGCGCATGCCATGGAGAGCGGTTTTCAGAAAGCTCTTGAGGGAAGCGCGACTCTGAACAGAGACCATTTCGACGCTCTCTTTAAATGTCTCGACTCGATAATGCCTCTCCTGGAAGACAAGATCATCTGGGAGAGTAAAGGCATGACCAGACCTTATGTAGATGAGCTCTGCAAAGAGGTCGCTATGGTCTTCGTGGGTGAGGCTAAGAAAACCTCGGAAGCGCCCGCTGTTCAAACTCCAAAAGTTACAGTGTCTTCCGGATCGTCCGAGAGCCTCAGAGTAGAGATAAATAAATTAGATAATCTCATGAACCTCTCGGGAGAGTTAATAGTGGCCAAGGTCAGGTTAAACGAACTCGTCAAGGTGCTGACGCTCAAGACAGAATCTCAGGGCCATGCCGATGAGAGCGTAGCGACTCTTGTAAAAGAACTGAACAGGGTCGACCAGAACATATCTCTGGCCTCCGCGAATCTCCAGGAAGAGGTTATGGAAGTGAGGATGGTGCCGGTATCCTATCTATTCGAACAATTTCCGAGGGCGATGCGCGATCTGGCGCAGAAGACCGGTAAGGAGATAACCATAGATATAAAAGGCGAAGAGACGCATCTCGATAAAGCGATCATCGACCAGATGAAGGACCCCATCATGCATCTCCTGCGCAATGCGGTCGACCATGGCATAGAGAGCGCTGAGGCTAGATCGAGCGCCGGCAAGCCCGCCGTCGGCACGGTCCTGTTGAACGCTTATCAGGTGGGCTCTCAGGTAGTGATCGAGGTCTCTGATGACGGCGGAGGGATCAATATAGAGAAGGTTAAGGAAAGAGCTATAGAGAAAGAGCTTATCGCTAAAGACAGACTCGATATGATGGTCGACGACCAGATCTTTCAGCTGTTATTTATACCGGGGTTCAGCACAAAAGACGAAGTGACTGAGACGTCCGGCCGCGGCGTCGGTCTCGATGTGGTCAGAGAGCAGATGATAAAACTTAAGGGGACGGTAGAGATCGTCTCTTCTCGCGGCCGCGGAACCAGATTCATCATGAAGATGCCGCTCACCCTGGCGATCACCGAATGTCTTTTAGTCGGAGCGGGCAATGACACTTTTGCGATACCCATAGACGCGGTAGTTGAGACTATCCGCATAGAGCCGGGTGCGATAAAGACCGCGGAGACGCGGGAAGCCATCACTGTAAGAGGCCGCATAATGCCGTTGGTCAGGGCCGGAGACATATTTAATCTTCCGACGAAGGGCATCACCGAGCGTAAATATTTTTCCGTGATAATAGTGCAGGCGGCGGAGAAGAGAATAGCTATACTGGTGGATGAGCTGCGCGGGCGGCAGGATATCGTCAGCAAGGCTCTGGGAGAACCGATCAGCAAGACCCGTTATATATCAGGGGCTACCATACTCGGGGACGGAAGAGTCATATTGATGATCGATATCTCATCCATAATAAATTCTTTCGAAGGCGGACTGGTGGTAAAGAGCGTGAAACACCCGCCAAAAGTCTCCACGACGGTAAAGAAGCGCATCAGGACGATACTGCTTGCCGAGGACGCCATGTCCACGGCTATGCTCGAGAAGAACATACTCGAATCCGCGGGATTCTCCGTAGTCATAGCGCGCGACGGCAAAGAGGCGCTCGATAAATCGACGCAGGAGAAGTTCGACCTCGTCATCACTGACGTACTGATGCCGAGGATGGACGGGTTTGAGCTGACGGCGTCCCTGAGGAAAGATAAGCTCTACAAAGATATACCGATCATAATAGTGACCACGAGAGAGAGCGACTCGGATAAGCGGCGCGGACTCGAGTCCGGAGCCGACGCTTATATACTGAAGAGCGAATTTACGTCAGAGGGGCTTCTCTCTACCATTGAAAGGTTAATAGGATAATATGCCCGAAGGCAAGAAGATCCGGGTCCTGATAGTCGATGATTCGGCTCTTATGAGGGAGGCGCTGAGACATATCCTCGAACAGGATGCCGTGATCGAGGTCATAGGTATGGCGTGCGACGGAAAAGAGGGCGTCGACAAAGCGATAACTCTGAAGCCGGATGTCATCACGATGGACCTGCGCATGCCTGTCATGTCGGGTTTTGACGCTATACAGAATATAATGATGGAAATCCCGATACCTATAATAGTAGTCACCAGTATGGATGCGGCTATTGTAGTAAAGGCGCTATCGATAGGCGCGATGGATTTTGTGGCCGTGACAGGAGATATAGACACCATATCCGCAGACCTTATAAATAAAATTAAGATAGCCTCCCGCGTAAGAGCCTTGAGGCGTTTAAGTATAAAACCGAATATCCAAAAGCTCGCTAAGCCTGTATGCAAGTCGAGTGCGGATAAGCTGGTGGCTATCGGCATTTCCACAGGCGGTCCGCAATCACTTAATGAGCTCTTTGCGCTTTTGCCGAAAGACTTTCGAGCCGGAGTGCTCGTGGTACAGCATATGTCCAAAGGTTTTATAGAAGGCCTTGCCGAATGGCTCAATACGACATCGGCTCTGCATGTGAATGTTGCCAAGGCAGGGGATATCGTTTGCGCCGGCACGATAGTACTCGCTCCGGACGGTTACAATATCAGGATAAACGAAGACGGCGTGGTGGCGTTAAGCGAAAATATCGATAAGTCCATCGTTCACGTACCGTCGATAGACGTGATGATGAGATCCGTAGCGGAGTCTTACAGAGAGAATGCCCTTGGCGTCATAATGACGGGAATGGGCCGGGATGGCGCCGAAGGAATAAAGGCTATAAAGAAGTTCGGAGGAAGGACCATCGCCCAGGACGAACACAGCTCGGTAATCTTCGGAATGAATAAGGTAGCTATAGATGCCGGCTCTGTAGATGAGGTCCTGGCGCTGGATCACATAGCGAAGCGCCTGGCGGAACTGACTTAGATTCACGTAAAATACCATCTGTTACCATAAGCGCGAGGAGGAGACGCATGAAGAAGATACTTATAATCGATGACGATAAAGGATTTTGCGAATTGATCGAGGCGGCTCTCGGGGCCACGGGTCACTACGAGGTTTTATCTACAACGGACGGCAACGCGGGCGTAAAAATAGCCGAGGATAAGAAGCCGGATCTGATCCTTCTGGATATAATAATGCCGGGCGTTGACGGGTTTAAGATCGCCAAGAAGCTCAAGGAGAACGAAAACACTAAGTCCATACCGGTCATCATGCTCACGTCATTGGACGACGCTTACAATGAGGGATATGTAGTTAAGCCGGTAGACATGCCGGTGTTAATCAAGAAGATAGAAGAGGCTCTGAAGTAGTTTTATCCCAAAGTTAACCTGAAGAGGATACTGATGGAAAAGGGAGAAGTGCCGCTGACGGAAGAATCGGTATGCTTAAAGTACGCCCTTAAAGCTAAAGACGAATATCTGACAAATGTATCGCATGAGCTCAGGTCGCCGCTTAACTCTATTATAGGATTTTCAGAGATACTCTCCTCCGAAGCTTATGGGGCTCTTAATGATAAACAGAAGAGTTACGTCGAGCATATACTGAACGGCGGCAAGCGCCTTCTGTCGCTGATAAACAACGTTGTCGACCTGGCGAAGATGGAGGCCATGAAGACGGAACTGGCGATAACCGAATTTTCTATAAACAGTTTGTTACAGGACGTATTGGCGCTTATCAAGGAGCCGGCGTTTAAAAAAGATGTTGCGATATCTTTGAAGATATCCGAAGGTATAGATAAGATCGACGCGGATCAACCGAAGTTAAAACATGTCATATACAATTTTCTATCAAACGCGGTGAGGTTCACGCCGAAAGGCGGCAGGGTGGAGATCTTAGTAAGAAGAGCCGCCTCCGGAATAGAGGTGGAAGTCTCCGATACGGGCATCGGCATCGCCGCGGAAGATCTGGAAAAAGTATTCGAAGCGTTTAAACAGATCGAAACCCCCGGATCCGGACAACCCTGCGGCTCCGGATTGAGCATGGCCATATCAAAAAAAGTCATCGAGATGCATGGCGGCAAAATATGGGTTGAATCAAAAGGGCCGATGTGCGGCGCCAGCTTCAAATTTACCCTCCCCATAAAGAATAACTAAATAGAAGGCGCAATTTGAAGAAGATACTTGTAATAGACGATGAAATGGATCTGTGCGAGCTTGTAAAAGCGTCCCTGGAGACGGGAGGCTTTTATGAAGTATGTATCGCCCATAACGGCAGTGACGGGATACGTATAGCCGAGACGGAGAAGCCGGATCTCATACTTTTAGATATAATAATGCCGAAGACCGGCGGCTTCGCGGTATTAAAGGAGCTTAAAGGCCGTGACAGCACCAGGGCGATCCCCGTGGTAATGCTCTCGGCCTTGGGCGACGAACCGAATAGAGTGCGCGCGCTCGGCATGTTGGCGGATAGTTTTCTTGTTAAACCGGTCGAAGTGGCAGCGCTGTCCGCAAAGATAGAAGAGATATTGGGCCGTCGATAGCGCACAAAAGATAGAGGCCGACTTATGCGGGATATCAGCCAGAGATTTAAAAGAGCGCTAATGGCGGGACTGTTGGCCTCCGGAGTAGTCTTTACGTATCTTTTCCTCGGCGTGATCAAAGTAGATATCGTCTACACCCACCTGTTCTATATACCCATAATACTATCCGCCATCTGGTGGAGATGGCCCGCGATCCTGGTCGCCATTTTTCTCGCGTCTCAACTCATCATCATACGTTCTCTTGTGGATCAAAGATCAGGCTGGCCTATACATGATATTTTCAGGGCTCTTATGTTTCTGATCATATCCGTATTTGTGATCAGGTTATCCGAGTTGATCAAAAAAAACCAGGACGCCTTAAGACGGACTATTCTGGAGTCCGAAGTAAATATTAAAGAACGTACCGCTGAGCTATCGAAGAAGAATGAGTTATTATCGTCCGAGGTAGCGATACGCAAAAAATCCGAGCAGAGCGCGCGCGTCTTCCGACAGGTCGCTGAAAGATCGGATCAGGGGTTCGGCATGGCCGACCTTAAAGGCAATATAATCTATTTAAATAGAGCGCTATCGAAAATCTTCGGCGAAGAGTCCATAGACGCCGCAGTGAATAAGAGCATCTTTGATTACTATCCTAAGGAGGCGCATAAGCGCATTCAGGAAGCGGTTCTTCCGTCCGTGCTCGAAGGAGACAGTTGGAAAGGCCAATCTGAGATCATTTCGAGAAAAGGTAAGGCCATAAATGTTATTGAGAATATATTTATCATTAACGACGATCTGGGTAGGCCGCAATTCTTCGCCGATATCATTACGGATATTACAGATATCAAGAAGATTCAGGATGATTTGAAGGATAAGGTGCGCGACTTAGAGGAATTCGGCAAAATTGTCGTTGACCGGGAGATCAGGATGGAAGGCCTGGAAAATAAGATAAGAGAGCTGGAAGACAGGCTCAAGAGCGCGATATGAGATACAAGTTCGGCATAAGGCAAAAAGCGGCTCTTTATATGAGTCTGACCGTATTTTCGCTGATGGTGATCGGATTTTTGTTGGTATACTTCGTCAGCTTTAAGATGATCGAGAAGGATATAGAAAGTAAGTTTGACATAATAGCGAATCTGATCTCTCAGCAGATAAGCACTAAGATCGAAGATGAGATCGGAGATCTGCGGTTTGTGGCCAAAGATCCTATATTGATAGAAGCAGTGGCTCAAAGTAATATGCAATATCAGAACATGGGTCCCGATGATGTTCGCAAGTCCATAGAGGCTATCGAGAGCCGATGGGCTTCGGAAGGAGAGGATAGCCTTTTAATAAAAAAGTACACTGATAGCGCAGCCGGGATCGAACTAAAAAAAGTGCTTACTTCCAATAAAGAACTGGCCGAGCTCTTTATCACCGACAGGCGCGGTGCGCTCGTAGCATCTTCAGGCAGGACGTCAGACTTTTATCAGTCGGATGAGTCATGGTGGACGAGCGCCTATGCGGGAGGCAGGGGTGAAGATTATCTCGGAGATGTAGAGCTTGATCAATCAAGCAATACGCTATCGATCCCTTTTGTTTTTCCTTTGAAAAGTACCGATGGCAACGTTATAGGAATAATTAAGGCCGTGACAGACATCCGCAGTCTATTCTCTTTCCTGCCAAAGTTAAAGATAGGTCGCACCGGAACCGTATCCCTGATAAACGAGAAGGGAGAGATAATAATTATGGCCGGCGCAGTGCCTTTAAGCGCGAAGATTATGTGCGACAGCTGTTTAAAAAAAGCCCTCTCGGGAGATCATGTAAGCATGACCGGAAGTGCCTGTGATATGGAACAGGTAAAAAAATTCCGCGTCTTTAGAACTATAGTTAGCCCAAGTCTCGATAGGAAAGGAATAATCTGGAGAGTTGTCGTGAGCCAGAAGACGAACGAAGCTTTCGCTCCTTTATACAGATCGATCACCTGGGCGTTTTTATTGATAGCTATACTAAGCGCCTTAACGTTACCTTTAAGCTATTTCTTCGGTAATTTGATCGCAAGCCCGATACAAAAGTTACATAAAGCTATAGACATATTAAGAGTCGGAGAAATGGACTATAATGTCGATATCAGAACGCAAGATGAGATAGAAGACCTCGCAAGAGCCTTTGGTACTATGGTCTCTTCGATTAAAAATAGCGAAGAGAAGCTGCTTAAATCCAAGGCCTATACTGACAGTATAATATCTTCAATGGCGGATTCTTTAGTAGTGGTGGATCGTGACGGAAAGATCAGATATGTAAACAAGTCCGGTCTGCAATTATTGGGTTATGCGGAAAACGAACTGATCGGTATTTCGGCGGATGAAATTTTACTGAATCCGGAAGAAGAGCCAGGACTAAATAAATACTTAGAACAGGTATATGAGAAAGGTTTGATATATAATGTCGGTCTTTCATATGTATCGAAAGACGGTACCCCTATACCTATAAATATGAATGCTGCGGTGATGTATGAAGGTGCGAAGATAACAGGCATCGTGACTATAGCAAGAGATATGAGGCCTATCATGGCGATCGTCGGGGATCTGGAGAAGTCAAAAAGCGACCTGGAAGAACGCAACAAATATTTGACCAAAATGCAGAAGGCGATGCTTCACATCATGAAGGATTTGAAGATCACTAAAGATGATCTCAGGATATCGTACGATAAGCTTAGAGAGGCTCAGGACAAGATCGTCCAGTCCGAAAAAGAGGCGGCTCTCGGCCGTTTTTCTACAGGGATCGCGCACGAAGTAAAAAATCCGATCGCCATGATACTGGCGGGCGCCGAATATCTGGAGGCAAAGCTGGTTTCGAGCGACGAAAATATAAGACGCAACATGATGATGGTGAAGAAATCCGCGCTCCGGGCCAATGAAATACTCGAGGGCATTTTGATGTATATAAGGCCCTCTTTATTGAAGATAGAGAATGTCGATCTTAACGAAATAGCGGATGAGGTGGTACAGCTCTTTAAGATACAATCGTCTACAGTTAAAGCGGACATCGTCTCAGAGCTTAGCGCCGCAGAGATACGCGTAAATGTCGATAAGATACAGATACATCAGGTGCTCTTCAACGTCATAAAGAACGCTATAGAGGCTTCTCCCGAATACGGCAGGATAATCATAAGAACGGACACCGTCAATAATGACGGTATAATCAGTATAATCGATAATGGCACCGGAATATCCAAAGAAGTTATGTCGAATATTTTCGAGCCTTTTTTTTCAACAAAGCGCCCGGGCAGAGGGACCGGACTTGGTCTTGCCATGGCGAAGACGATCATTGACAGGCATAAAGGCAAACTTACATTTGATAGTGAAGAGGGTAAAGGGACTACCGTTAAAGTGATCCTGCCGCTGGCGCAGTAGCGCATATCCGTCAGTAAAGCGCGATGCTCTAAGCCGAAAAATTTAAGAGATGGATATATTCCGCGATAAATGGTACAATGTCCGGCATTGATTCGGAATTTGGTTGCAAAAAACGTGATCTCATAACAAGATAGGGGAATAATAATGGGTACTTCAAGATGCTGGCAGGAGGACGTGGTAAAAGGTTTCGTTCAAAAGAGCGGCCGGGGAACCGTAGCCGGCAGGAAGAAGAATAGACGTATGGAAGTACGAAAGATAATTAAGGAGCTGAAAGCCGCAGGTAAGAAAGTCGACTTGCAGGCGATAAATCATCAGGTCTTAGGCACATTCCGCAGAAGAAAACAGACCACTAAAGCCAGGCATTTGGTCCTGACTATTAAATAACGTCATAGTTGTTCGATCGTTTCGAGCTTGCACCCGTAGCGCACCCTCAAAAGTGCGCTACTTCTTTTTCGATAAGCCTTATTTCGGTTGACCGCACTGGCGCAGGGTAATATAATGAAGTGAGATAGACAATCGGTAAATCATCCGGTGATAGTAGTAACTTCAAATAAGGCAAATAGATGACGGAAAACAACTCAGGCCTACCGGGTCAATATAAAGTGCTTATGGTAGATGACGACCCTGTAACATTAAAATTAATAAGGTCGATCCTATCGGGCGCCGAATCGGATTATCTGATAAGCGAAGCTTTAGACGGCGAGACGGCTCTTGATATGATAAAGAGAGACCCTCCGGATATAATACTCCTCGATATCAAGATGCCGGGCATGGACGGATTTGAGGTCTGTCGGCGTTTGAACAGAGCCGAGAATACCCGTTCGATACCGGTTATCTTTATCTCCACCGTAACGAACAACGCCGAAAAGATGCGGGCGTTCGAACTCGGCGCCGTAGATTATCTGACAAAGCCTTTCTTCGCTCCGGAACTGCTTGCCCGGATCAATATACACAGGTCCATCCTGCAGTTAAAATGCAGGGAGAGGGTCAAGAGTATGGCGCTTGAAGCGGAGATGGTGGAGCTCAATAATACTAAGGAGATGCTTGCGCGGAGTGAAAAGAATTGGGAAGATACGTTTAACGCCATAAGCGAGATCATTACAATACACGATATGAATTTCAATATTTTATACGCTAACAAGGCGGCGGAGGCCGCTTTCGGATGCGGGAGCGATGAGATGATAGGGCAGAAATGCTATCAGGTGCACCATTGCAAAGAGTCTCCGATGGAGGGATGCCCGTGTCTGATCGTCGCTAAAAACGGCGCGGAGACCACGGTCGAATATTTTGAGCCCGTCCTGAAGCGCAATATCGATCTGAAGGTCTTTCCGCGATTTGATGATAACGGTAAGTTAATAGGCGTAGTGCACGTAGCCAGAGACGTCACCGCGCGTAAACAGGACGAAGAGAAGATGAAGAGGAATCTGCATAACCTCGAAGTATTCTTTAAAGCCAGTATCGGAAGGGAATCAAGGATACTGGAACTCAAAAAAAATATCGAGGAACTGAAGAGTAAGATAAAAAGGGATAGATGAAGATAGGCCGATTGTTCGACAGTATATTGATGATATCAGGCGCTTTTATGGCTATCGCAGGTTCGGCGGTGCTGATAGGCCGGGCTCTTAATAATCATGCCATTTTGCAGCTCGGCCTGCCGGAGTTCATCAGGATAAAAGCGGATCCGGCGGCCTGTCTTATGGTTATAGGGATGTTAATTATTATATTCTCCGGTTACCGCATTAAAATGAGCGTCAAAAAGCAGAACTTGGATATCTTGCGCATGGCTTCAGCCGCTGATTTTGAGAAACAGCGAAATATACTTGCCGCCAAAGTAGATGAGGCTGAGAAGTTCCGCGACATATTGATGAGCATGTTAGATGATAATAATCAGAGCAGAGAGGCTCTGGAGAATAGTCTGGATGAACTGCGGAAGGTGCAGGATATTATGGTCCGATCAGCTAAGCTCAATGCGCTTGGCCAGATGGCGAGCGGCGTAGCGCATGAGATTAAAAATCCTTTAGGTATAATATTGCAGGCAGTGGACTATCTCGAGAGCAGAATGTCTTCCAAAGAGATAGATTCTATAGGAGCCATCTCCATGGTTAAGAACGCCATAGACCGGGCTGATAAGATAGTAAGCGGGCTTCTCGACTATTCCAAATCCAGCCAGATGGATCTTAAGAAAGAAGATATAAATTCTATATTAGAGAGCTCCATACATCTTGTGCAGGCCGGCTCCAAGGATATTGATCTGCGGATCGAAAAAGAATTGGATAAGGATATCCCCGCCGTATTGGCGGACAAGAACAGAATGGAACAGGTCTTCATCAATCTGCTATTAAATGCGGCCCAGTCTATGGAGCGGGAAGGCCGGATCATGGTACGCAATTATGTCCGCAGAATGGGCGACGATTGTAACAGAATATCGCCCGGTGGAGAAGAGCATTTTTACCGCGGAGAACCGGCCATAATAGTCGAGATTGAAGACACCGGCGAGGGCATTTCGCCGGAAAATATGAAAAAGATATTCGAGCCGTTCTTTACCACGAAAAGCTCCAGCGGAGGCACCGGTTTAGGGCTCGGGATATGTATGAGTATAGTAGACATGCATAAGGGTCTTTTGAGCGTGGAGAGCGAAGTCGGTAAAGGAACGAAGGTTATAATAACGTTAAAGACGGTGAAAGAGGCGTCGAGTGGATAAAAAAAAGATATTGATGATCGACGATGAAGAGGCTATCTGCATCCTGGTAAAACTCAACCTTGAAAGCGCCGGAGAATATGAAGTGACTATAGCCACTTCCGGTAATGAAGGCCTGGCAAAAGCTAAAGAGACCGACTTCGATCTGGTGATCACCGATCTTCTGATGCCCGGGATCAGCGGGAGAGACGTCCTGAGAGCGATTAAGGCCATGAAACCGGATATGCCGGTTATACTCGCCTCCGCTTTTCATGACGTTAATGACTTGGGTAATTCTCCGGATCTGGCCGCGGCGGACGCTTATATAAAAAAACCGTTCGATCGCGTTGAGATTAATAAGGCGGTGAAGAGAGTCCTGGATGGAAGAAAAACATAAATAGGGACCTGTTTATGTTTGTTATATATTTATAGAAATACAAGTATAGCCGCACACAGAACCGCTCCGACCACAAGTATGGCTGCAGCCTTTCGAAATATCGCCGCGTTATTATTCAATATTTTTTCTTGATTTTGTAAGGTATTTGCTTTATTTCTTATCAATTTGATCTGATTATCTTTATTAATAACACTGTCCGAACAACTCTTTACCATACCGTCTATATATTCTTTCGCGGCCGGAGCGTATTCTTTTAAAGCTTCCCCTTTATAATATTGATATTGCGTAAAGAGGACACTCCGCATAGCGTATCTGGTGTTTAAGTCAACGATATTTTCGGTTTTTGAAATTGCAAGTCGCTCGAGCCTTACATTATACGATTCCATTTTTAATATACAAAGTGCGGCACATGCAACAAGAACAACCGCAACTGAAGCGATAATTTTAGAACCCTGGCGCTTATCAATAGCTATCATTTTACGACCCTCCTTGTCTGATAGTAGGACAGTAACTACTTTATAGCATAAATATACGCCTTTACCGCACGAAAGTCAAATACCAAAAAGTGAGCATATTTTCTTGCTTCTATCTTGCCAAAGCGATAGAATTGTTAAACAATACAGTGGAGTATTGAGATGCGTATCGAGGGCATAGACTCAAGTTATGGCAGGCTCTTAAAATAAGAGCCATTTTTTATTTACGGAGGTGTGAGATGAAAAAACTAAAGATACTGATCGGCGTAGTGGTAGTTTTACAGATAGCTTCTGCAGGTTACGCAGAAAACATATTCGATATGGTAGTGTCACCCGTAAAGGCTACCTTAAAAGGCTTAAGCAAAACAATTTCAAACGCAAACCCGGGCAAGATAGTATCTAATGTAGCCGACGGCACAAAAGAAGCTGTTCAAAAGGGCGGAGAAGCCTCTATCGGCGCTGTTACAAATACGGCAGGCGTAATCAGCGGAGGCAACTAATACTCGCATCCGCGCAGACTCGCATCCGGCATCCGGGGACACAATACTTAATTCGTTCGATCCTCAATAAATAAGTATTGTGTCCCCGGAATTAGCTGCGGAATTAGCTGGAGAATAAATATTTGATATCGAAATGGATTATCACTATAGTCTCCTGGGGCCTTATTATTTTTGGATTTATTGGGGCTATTGGCTGGATGTTGACAGCAATAACATCCGCTCATTTTATTGCACAAAGAGTTGAAAGAGTTCATGCATTGGGTTTTGCTTATACCGATATCGCCGCACGGCTATTTTATATATTTAAGTCCTTTGGTTGTGGAGTTGCTTTCGTGGCAGGTTTTCTTATGCTAAAACGCAAAGAACTGGGAAGGCGACTCTTCGTAGCTTATCTTTTGTATCTGATTATATATGATGCGGCAGAAGTGATGTATCAGCTATTTAATCGTGGCAATGCTATGGGTTTGATGAGTCATTTTATTTCGGGGATAATTATCTTTTTGTGCGTTTATTGGGTATTCCAGAAACCCGAAATGAAAAAACAGTTTAATTAATCTTACTCGCATCCGGGGACGCAATGAGCTATCCCGGATTTGACGGACACTAAAAATAGGGTACAATACCCTATGGGAG
>CAZHIO010000006.1:0-14075 GCA_964532615.1 uncultured Planctomycetia bacterium | reverse complement strand
TTACCGGAGATGAGATTATGACAATGGGGTGCACTGTGGAGGAGTTGGCGGAAAGGATCAAGCAGGTGGTTGATAAATACATCGAGGCTCCTATGGTATCTGTGTATATGATAAGCGGCAAGAGCCAGATATTTTATGTGATAGACGAGGTCAGCTGTACGCCATATCCTATCACGCGTCCTGACCTCACGCTGAGAGATGCTCTCTTTCTTTCTGACTGGGGTGACAATAGGGCTCTCGGACGCGTTATAGTCATAAAACCTTCTGCGCGTAATCCTATTATAAGAAAGATAGACACATTCGATATGATATTCCGAGGCAATCTTAAGAACAATATAAGGATCTCGAACGGAGACGTTATCTACATACCTCTTACGGCAGCGGCGAAGGTTACTAAAGTAGTAAGCGATACGATCGCACCCTTCCAGGCTATGCAAAATGCGAAACAACAATGGATTGATAATAAGTGGAACCAGGAAGGATATGAGAACTTGTGGAGGATTCCTCGAAATGCTGATCAAGCAGCTGTAATTAACGCCGGATTTTCTTCCAGCAATGTTGTCCAATAATTATTTACGGCTTTCAAAGCTCATAAACCTAATATGAGCTTTGCATCGTTTTGCGGTTTCCGCCTTCAACTTGCCCCTGTTTTTATGTATTTTCTTTAGATTCCGGATAGAGCTTATGGTCGGGGTTTGATCCAATATTAGGACAGGCCGGTAATATATTTATGTTTTCCGGAACGGGGTACTCAACGCCGCCTTCTTTTGGCCAGACTTTAATATATTTAGGCACTAGCGTTTCCTTTGTGATTATGGTTTCAGTACCGGCACCGGTATCGAGAGCCCAGACATTTATTATCATCTGCAGTTGTTTAAGATTCGCTATGCACACATTTTTCCGGGAAATATTTTGCGCTCGAACGTAACTCGCCATAGCCACGACCGCCAATATTCCGATGATCGCTACGACCGTTATAATCTCAACAAGCGTGAAACCTTTTTTACTATGAGCTTTTTTCAACATATGGATAATGTACCAAAGAAGCGCGATAAAGAAAAGATAAATATTTTAATAGGCACATCTCTATTGTTTTATTGTGATTTTAATAGTAGAATATCATAACTGTAGCGCGAAACCAAGGAGGGTATAATGGACACGGAATATATAAAAAATAAAGCGCGAAAAGATTTTAATGACGCTGTTGCCGTAATGAGCATAATCCCGGTGCTCGGCTTTGTATATTTAATAGTCTGCAAAATCGCTTCGATATCGATCTTAGAGGGCGAGGTAGGCTATGTGATCTTCATATTACTGATACTGATCTTATTGGGCATAGCCAGCGGAAGAAAAACTCTCTGGTTCCTGATAGCAAAGATCGTAGATTCGCAGAATGAGCTTATTGAAAAAGAGAGGCTTGCAGCCATCACCGAGACGGTAATTTCGCTCGCGCATGAGGTAGTGAATCCTCTGGCCATAGTAATGGGCAATCTGGATCTTTCGATGGGGGAGGCTGCTGAGGGAAAGATGCTGAATGTTCCTCGGGACCGCGTTCATCTCATGAAGGCAAACTGCGACAGGATCCGCGTGGTCATGGATAAAATGTCTCGCGTATCCAGGCCATCGATTACCACTGTGGTGGATAATATAAAGATGCTGGATCTTCCTGCGTGCGAGCTGAATGTCCCTCCTAAAAAGTAACTGCCCTATGGGGCCATCCTAAAAGGGGACACCCTTGAAAGCCTTGAAAGCGCAGGGTGTCCCCTTTTAGGATGGCCCCAGCTTATTTAATCGGACGGAATATGTTTACCCTTCGCAACAAAACTAAACTTATACTGGGTTTTGTCCTCGTTTCGCTGATATTCATCATATTACGTTTAAAGACGTTGAACCATCTTTTAATGTATGACGAGGCTCGAAATATCATCTCGTTAAGGGCTTTCTTTAGCGATAATACGGCTAATCCGTTTTATTGGAATTATTTTTTTCACCCGCCTTTATACATGAACTTTGCGGGCATCCTGTCTCCTTTTAAAACCGGATTTGCTTTTCGGCTGGAGTTGCTCTCACTATTATGTTCTTATCTTACACTGTCGGTAATATACATTTTGAGCGCGAAACTGAGCGGGTGGAAATACGCGCTCTTAAGCGGGTTGTTCTTAAGCCTCATGCCCGTATCAATTGCGTATGATTCCTGGATAAAAAGAGACTGTCTTGCCACAGCCCTGGGATATCTCGCCATTCTTTTATTATTCAAGAGAAAATTTCTATGGTGCGCGATCGCTCTCTCCTTCTCTCTACTTGCCAAGGAAAATGCGCTATTCTTTATTTTGGCGGTTACGGCTCTTTTATTCATAGTGAGGGAGAATAGAGTACATAGAAAGATCGCCCTTATTTACGGGACGATATTTATATTTACCTCATGGTGGTACGTATTTTTTAGCAGTATGCCGAAGCATATCTTTGATATTTATCTTTCTGTGGATAAGAATGCGCCGGTATGGACTAACTCTTCCCTGTATTATTGCGGGAAATTATTGCCGGATATGGGCCTTCCCATTCTGTTATTTTTCATAACAGGAGTTGGTTATATTCTGCATCTGATATTTAGAGAAAAACAATATCGATGGTCGCTGCCTCTTATCGTAGTTCTGTGCGTATATATAACGAACTCTCTCATCATTACGTGCAGAACGCCGTGGCTATCTCTTTCAGCAGTGCCGGCGCTTGCAATGGTGGCGGGATCCGGGGCCTTATTTTTTTTAAAGACTGCGAAGAAACACAAACTCTTCCCGGCCATTTTTACGCTACTTTTGATATTTTCGGTCCTGGGAGGGCTTTCTTTCTCATACGCGAAGTACCACATGAGTACTTATGCCAGCGGCTGGATGGGCGCGAATTACTCGAGAGAGCTCGCTCTTTACCTGAACAAAACTACGAAGGATAATGAGAGACTCATGCTCACACAGTTTTCTTACTGGGGTGCGCCTCTGTGTTCAATGTGCCCTGTATTTCTATATTATTCCGAAGGAAGACCTATATATGTCATGGACGGCAGGGACAGCGCCGAGGATGTGGTGAAGGAGATTGTAGATAATAAAATATCGTGGCTGGTGGTCATCGATTCTCCAAACGAACAATTAAACTTTCGCGCATTGGCAAATAGTCTGGAGAATTCTATCATAGGAAAGCCTATGCCTGTAGGATGTTCACATATATGGAAGACGGATACCCTTTGGCGGCGCAATGCAAATTCTAACCTGCCTCAGAAGCCATCCTAAAATTCAATGTTGCGACTTTTCCGCCCAAAACCATCTATTATGAGGTGTAGGTCTATATTCGGGCACAAAGATGCGCCACCAAGCATTATTAATTACTTTACAGAAATACCCTCTTTTCTCAAGCCAGGCAATGCATTCTTTTTCCAGCCCTTTTGAATGCGTCTCGACTAACAGAGAAATATGTTTACTGCTGGAAAACAGGAGATCACCGCTTTTAAGGACATCCAGTTCAGCCCCTTCCACGTCTACTTTAACAAATCCCGGCTTTTCGTAATCAATATTCAAGGAATCCAATCTCGTAATTTGATGACTGTTGCCAGTTCCTATGAAATTACCGGAAATGATCATTCTTTTATTATTTTCCTCGCCATTCAATATGAGGTTTTTTCTGAAATTGGTTGGTACTGGCTCAAATCCAAAAATTTTACTTGTATTGGAGCTTTTTAAAATATAGATGCACAATTCCCCTGCTCCCGCCCCCACATCTATCGCCCATACGCACATGCAAGCGACCTTTTTAATATAGCAAACAGTCTCTCTTTCCCATAGACCCAGACAAATCTGTAGATCTTGATATGGTTCAATTAACAATTTTAATCCTTTATAAAGGCCGAAATGTATTTTTAATGGTCTTTTTTGCTCTCGGGGTTTAATACAAAGTTTCTTAATCCACGCAAGTGGCCGTATTGGAATGTTATTAACACTCATGTAACTCCATACGTTAAATTGTTATCCCAGGAGGCATTATGCTTTCTGTATGTTGCAATTTCTGCGAAGCCATGCCTGAGTTTTACTTGTTGAATGGCGAAGCAGAATAGCGGGGACGACTGGGAAGTATTACCAGAAACGCTATCTACTTGTAAAACAAAGAGTTGCAAAAACTAAAAAACAAACTGTGCTGAAAGTGTGTCATTCTATATGTCTTGAATATCTTGAATTATCGCAATAGTCTTCTAATCTCGTCATGGTTTCCATAAGCAATGAGCTCTACGAGACCTTTTTGCTTCCTTATTAAAATACGCCTATTAGAGGCAGTATCTATCTCAAAATAATTATCTTTACCGCTCATTTTCCTTACCCTCAGATCGGCAAACACCATATCTTTGTTATAATAATTGAATAACTCGCGGATTTTATCGTCGATCTGGACTTTCTCAGAATGAGGAAGTTTCTTATATACGCGCGCGAAGGAAGGCTTGAGATTAATCTTCATGCACTTACGATGCCTTATGGAGATGTTTAATAGCTGCATCTGCACTATGGAACGTCTTTCCCTTTGCAGAAGCGAGCTTTTCAATCTTCTTCCATTCCTGTGGTGTATAAGGACTTTCTTCCTTAATAGTTGTCGTTACCCTGACAAGCATAAACCCGTGTGGTACCGGCTTAAACGCTATTTCCGAGCCTTCCTTAAGGCCAAGCATGTCCCGAACCACTCTTGGTATGGTAGCCTGCCCCTTTGACGTTACATGGGAAACATAGTAGCGACCTTTATTCAGCGTTTTCATTTTACATCCTCTCTTTCGTTAGTATTACTTCCTTACTTTCTTACATTACAAGTATAGCATATTATAGATGATTGTCAACAGGGTTTACAACTTGTAGCTTATTGAGTTCCTTCTTTAAATAATCAAGTATAAACCCATCTATTCTTTTCCAAATGTAAGAAGCAAATCTAACGGGGTGAGAATCTCCTTTTTCATTACGGTAATCGAGGTTATAGCTTTCAATTTTATTATAGGTCAATAAAATGGCTTCTGCGAGCAGATCTTCTCCAACGTGTTGCATATGACAGCAAAATACTTTACTGCGTATCCTAAACATCAAAAAGCTTATATGCCGGAGAATTACTTCGTCTTTACTTTTCTTTGAGCCATTTTGGGCTCTTAAAATTAAGCCCCTTTCTTGTTGCAGGTCTATTCTTGAATATTGTCGGATTGTGTCATGATAAATTTCCCACATTAATTGAATATACTATAAAAATAAAAAGACACGCAATACAATTCGTGGCCGAATTATTTGCATGTCTTGTATGTTTTGGCGGGGACGACGGGGTGCGGTCATCCGGCCGTCGGAGACGGCCTCCTGACCAGCCAATTTTCTGTCGCCCAGAGGACTCTTCCTCCTGTTGGTCGGCGAAAATTGGCTTCGACCCCATATATCCCCGCCACCAACAAAAAACCCCGCTGTTTGACAGCAGGGTTTTCCTGTAGTGGCGGGGACGACGGGGGACTATCCCGTTACCTCGCTTGTTTCTATTATACCCGTCGGTATGATGATGACAGCCCAAATCTGCCCAACGGCCAGTGTGTCAGTTGTGTGCCAGATTTATCGATACTACTGCCTAAAACAGCTTTTTATAGTGCCAGTGTTATGCTTTTTTTTCTAGAGTAATTATGTGGGTACTTATAAACTTCTCTATATATTGTACCACCTCATCCTTAGCATCAGCGGGGCTTTCAGCTACCCATACCGCAAAATTGTATAACGTTTGCGTATCAACCTTTAGCCATTTCTTCATTTCGTATAAGGCATAAAATAATGTGGTCATAGCTACTCTCTTATTGCCATTTTGAAAGGGATGATTTTTATTCATCAGATAAAACAATATGCTGATTTTCGCAGTAAACGTTGGGTATAGCTCTTTTGATCCATAAGTTTGAAAGGGTGTTTCGAGGCAACTCTCCAGAACATTAGGGAATCTTGTCGCAAAAGCTGGTAATGGCTCGTCAAAAGATAACTGCTTTTGAGCCATAAGAAAGGCTATATGTTCAACTTCCGCTACTGTTACTCTGTTCATTACTCTGCCCCCAGCCTCTTAAGCACTTCCCCATATTCATTAACCGTCTTCGTTACAGCTAGCATGATATTATCCTTCTCCTTACTGCTTAAGGAGTGACCTTTAACCTTTCGTACTCGCTTAACAATGTTTTCCCTGGGAACAGCATAGAACTTACCAACTTTTATAGCCGGAATTTTACCTGTCTTCACTTTTTTGTAAACTGCAACCCTGCTTATTCTGAGTATTTTCGCTACTTGGGCAATGCTAAGATATTTTCTTTCTTCCATCCTACACCTCATCAATATGTTATAACTATTTAGTTCCGATTTCTATCTGTATTGGTTGCATCCTGTTAACCATATATTATCGGTTAACGCTTGTAAACCACATATAAATATATCATATGCTTTACCAAAATACCATAGGTAATACAATAAATATATTACTATTTCTATTCGCCCAGCGTCTCCAGTAGTTTGATCTTAGCGTTATACTCTGGTTTGAATATATGGGCATAGCCCTCTGTAATTCCCAGGTCACTATGTCTCATCTGCCGCTGCACCTCTCGTGGATTGAACCCTAAGCTAAATAGCTGGCTGCAATAAGTATGCCTGAGCTCATGTATGGTGCTAATGCTCTTTATCCCTGCCTTGATAATGATATCTTTAAGGCGTCTTATCATCTTCCGTGATCTTTCAACGAACGGCTTGCCCTGTTCGTTGGTAAACACATACTCGTTATGCTTTGGCAGCGTGCTCAATAAGGCAACGAGCCCATCATGGATCGATATGTAATCGGGTTTCTTCTTGCCTTTAGGCTTCATTATCCACAAAACCCCGCTATTAAGATCTAGATCGGCCCACTTAAGGCTTATGAGCTCTGTATAACGTAGCCCTGTGTATAGAAACGTGTAGAACATAGGGTAGTAAAATGGGTAATCCTGCTTAGCCGTATCTAGGAAGCGCCTCATTTCGTTTTTTGACAGAGCCCCCTTAACCCTGGCATCATTTATTTCCACCTTTGCGCACCCCTTTGCGGGGTTTTTCTCCAGTATGCTTTCATGTATAGCATAGCTAAATTGAGTATACAGGTTCTTCAAATGATTATTACAGGTGTTGGCCTTGTTCTTTTTGATTTCCCGCCTATAAGTTATATATTTGTCAATAATAGCTGGGGTGACCTCGGATAGCTGAGATATACCTATTAAGCTTATGAACCGTTGAAACTCATTTATAACGCTCCGATGGGATTTGAACGTCTGGTATGGATATCGTGCCTTATAATGATCGAGAAAATCTTTGCCAAACTCTTGATAGCTAATAACCTTGGGGGGCTTAATGCCTACACGCAAACCATCAGATTCGGCTATACGCTGTTTGAGTAGTTGCGTCGCTATATACTTATCGGCTGTACCCGCACTCTCTCGGCACCGCTTACCCGCAGCATCGTAATACTTGATCCACAGAAAGGGGCTTTTATCCCTCTTATATACTTTGCCAAGTCCTCGCACAGTCGTTCTCCCCAAGCTTCAGCATCTTATCAACCTTTTGCTGGTCAAACTTCCATCTCCCACCTATCCTAATCGATGGTAGGGTGTTATTCCGAATGTAGTAATATACTGTTGGTAATGGAATACCGTACTGTTTTGATATCGCCTTTGCAGTTACTAAAGTCATAAACCCTCCGCTTGCTTTACTCTATTGCCTTTTAAAAGCATCTATTTAACCTTTTCTTCGCTTAAGATATATAAGTGCCTCGCTCAGGTACTCCTCCATATGGCTAGCGGTAAATAACGTAGCGGGTTTAATGCAATTCTTCATCTTAGGGTCGCTAGCCCACTGTCTTACCTTCTCGTCTATAACCAGCTGAAAGTCATTTAAGGTGTGCCCTTCCCGAAAGCGGGCATCAACTAGGGCTAACCACTCTTTGTTAGTAGGCTCAAAGTAAGTACCAGCTTGGGCATTAAGGTAAATGATTGGTTTTTTACAGTCGTCGGAATAATGGCTGGGGGATGTGGAGTCATGTTCTTTTATATATTCTTTTTCTATTTCTTTATTCTGGGGCTTCTCTTGGTCTTCCCTTGGATTTCCCTTCTTGGGTATTATATAATTGTGGATTTTTTCGAAATTAAGAAAGCTGATAAAATCGCTTGATACTATCATCTTCGAAAAAGCTCTGCCTATAGCCTGGATGTTGCTCATTATATCTTCGTCGGATTGTTGGAGGTTTAATCGCCGCTTAATATAGGCGGGTTTGTTTGGGATCTCATTTTTTCTATCGCCGGCAAGTATGATCAAACCTAAATAGAGAAGCTTCTGCTGATCATTAAGCATATCGGTAAATCTAAGGTCGCCCAATAACTCTATCTGTAACTTTACAAATACTATGTTTGAATATGGCATTACGCCTCCTTTATGTAACTAATGTGACTGTTGATGTTACTTTGGTAACCAAAAAAAATTACAGAATCCCTTCCTGTTTTAATAGTTTCATCGCTGCGTTACTCGGCTTGCTCTTCTTTTGTAACCACCTAATGACTTGCATTCTCGTAACCCCTATTTTTTTTGCGATCTCTTCCTGAGTTATGTTATGTGCTTTGATATGCAACTCAATCTTTAAAGCCACCTCCTCTTTTATGTCCTCGTCGGATTTTTTCCCCTTTTGAGCATAGTGGCTTTCTATGTTATGCCATGTCGCCTTAAAAAATCCATTACCGTCGTTCATGTTATGCATAGTAACATGGAATGTAACATCTTGTCAAGAAAAACTTTATTTATTCTGATTTTTTTATTGTGAGACCTATTTTCATGCTTTTGGTTTCTAACGCAACGATTTTACTTACTTCAAAGCTACCTTCGAATTCATGCGATTCTCCAGGGTTCAATATTGTAAATATTGGTTCGTACTCATTCCACGATCCAGTAATAACATTGATCGTGTGCTTAGCAGAAAATGCATCATCTCTTTGTAACTCGAAGCCTTGACCATTAGACAGCATAGGAGTTGGGGCAATAGCTTGGCTATTTTTTGAATTATTCACAATCGTGAATTTAAAAAAGCAGGTGTAATAGTTCTCGATCTTGCCGGTAGCTCGATTCTTAGATTCTGATTTTAACCCGAACTGCCAAACAAAATCTTTTATTTCAATCTTACCGCCCTCAACATCCCAATAACCGACTGCTTCTGAATGAGATAAGGGATTAACGATACTAAGCATACCATCGGCAAACAATTGAACACTTAGACAACACATCATTATGCAGATAATAATAAATATTATTTTCTTCACGTTGTATTACCTCCTCATATAGGCTGCTCTGCACAAAACGGCTCATGCTTCTTCTTGCTCATGAATCTTAATGCGAGCTTATACGTTCCTTCTTTCATCTTGTATATACTCACCTCGTAAAAATGGGGGCTGCTATGACCTTCGAAGGGTTTGCTTGTATCGCTAGAATCCTGGCTCATGGCTGGATCTGAAACTGCTCCCCATAGAATAACCTCTAGCTTGCCATCACCATCTATGTCATCTAGCTTAAAGTTAGGTTCGATTCCAGTAGGCTTTAGGGCAGCTATACGAGTCCTCATCTCCGCATCTTTGAATAGCTCAACACTAAGAGAATGATCACTCACACCCTGGCCCCACGTAACCTTAATCGCTTCTTGCTTCTTATCACCATCGAGATCTACTAGGCCTATATCTATCTGCCCACGATAATCTGCTTCTTCTCCAACTTCTACATTAGGGTCTGGCGTATGGCTTAACCATTTAACATTATCGTGTACACCGAATAACGGCGCAGCAGAGCCACGCTTGCTTACCAGCATATCGTCAAAATTAGCTGCATAACTTGAGCAAACAAGCCAAACCAAACCTACAGAAAATAACGTAAATATTTTCATATGTTTCCGATCATTTATATGGTCGAACTGTTTTATCCTTATTTGGGTCCTGGTTCGGGTTATCCAACACTATTACCTGACCATTGATACTACGGACATTGATAGTTTCATTGTTGCCCGCTGATTCACCCTGTCTTAAGGGTCTGTCTTGCTGATATACTGGGATTACCTTATTATCTTTATCGTCCACATCTCGAACGAATATATAATCCGCTTGGGCTATCCCACACATTAGCATGAGCATTAGGGCTATTCGCATGCTCAATCACCTCCATCTTTACGAATCATTTGGATATAAGCTCACGCATTATATCTTCAACCGGACCATGATGTTTATATTCGTATTTAACCACGCCTAGACCTGGATAATACCACCAGGCCTGGTCGTCGGGCATCGTTACATAGACGATTTTAAAGCAGGCCTTAAAGGTGCCTGCAGGTACCGTCACATCCTCTCTCTTCTCAACATAGTAGCAATACATATTATCTTTTCGCCATTTATCCTGGTCCCATTTCATTCCAACCGACAATGGCCGGTTAAACCCTTTTTCATTCATATCACCTATAAATTGACGGGTTAGGCGTTTCACATCAACCATTTCATTGGGATATTGCCTGTGCATCTGAATTAATTCACCATCTGAGCTCAAGTCCTGGTCATCTATGATTTCTCGATAGACAAGGGAACTGTCATTAATAGCGGTAGCCTTGCATGACGGGGATATTACGCTCACAATACATAATAATATTACTATTATCATTCTCATGTCATTATTCTATCGCTAATTGCAATACATGCCACTGTATATGCAATTATTTATTTGTAATCTTTTTCATCTGTTTTTCAAATTCTTCATCAAAACTCAGCCCGGTGACTTTTTTACAGAACTTTCTTATCAATCCAATAACGTCTGTTTTCGGGTCAGCCGGATACTTGACACCACAGTATATACCGAAAGACAAGCACCGATCGAACATACTTGTCATCTTTTCAGCCGTTATGCGTCCAGATGCTCCAAGCATTGATATATAAGTCCTGATAGTATGCGTGTAAACCTCTCTTGTGAAGTCATCTAGTTCGCTCAGCTTCAACAATGCCTCACGCATAGAACCTAAGTCTCTGTTATTTTCGGATTGCTTTACGAAAAATAATTCATTTGAGACTGCCCCAGCAAGTCTTGCTGCCATATCGGATACATAACCGTGGCGATGGAAAAAACTTCTGAGCTGTCCCCACAGTGCCAGCGAAAATATTGATATCGTTACATCCATTTGACGAATCTCAAGATTTTCTTTTCTTTTAGCATTAACAAGATTCTCATCTACAGCTAATGATACATCACGCTGATACTGTATTACGAAGTCATATTTAAGGCTCGTATTACAATTGGGATGTTGGCAGGTTATAAAAACATCTCCATCCTTATGTGGACTTCGAGACCTTAATCCGCAAGCATAACAGCGATATTCTATATAGCCCTCTTCTGAATCGTGATTGCTTTCGTAGATTTCGGGAGAAATATCATGGCTGGCTCGTTCTCTAGTGTCTTTTTGAATATTACCTTTGACTTTATTTTTAGCAACAACTATATTATGAAGTGCTTCGTTATAATTTGGCTTAAACTGAATTGCTTTTTCAAAAACTGCAACGGCTTCTTCCCAACGGTCCAGGCTACCATAAGCAACGCCTAGGCTGTAATATGCTTCAGCAAAACCGGGCTTAACGCTAATTGCTTGCCTGTTGGCGTCTACGGCATCATCCCAGCGACTCAAATGACCGTATGCCAGACCAAGACCATAGTATGCATCCGCACAATTTGAGTCAATCCGGATTGCCTGCTTAAATGGTTCTATGGCATCTGCCCATCGCCCTGCATCACCATAAGCCACACCAAGGCACCAGTTAGACTTAGCATCATTAGGATTCATCCAAACCGCTCGTTTGAAAACGCCAATCTTGTCAAATAGCCCCACAGCATCCTCCCGGCTTTAGCCCATCACCACCTATGGTTGATAATGTAATATGGAACGATAATATTCATTTGATTTGATTCGCAAGAGTTATTTGTCCCTACCCGAAACATCCTTAAGCGAATTGAGAAATATGGGATCGGCAGCAAGTCCTAATTTTTCTGCTTTATGTACATCTTGCCATGCCTTGTCATATTCTTTTAATGTATAATAAGCTGACCCACGACATAGATATGACTTAGCATGATTAGCATCTATTTCAATGACCCTGGTCAAATCAGAGACAGCTTGGCCAAGCTTGCGATAATCTTTTGCTATAATAACAGCCGATCCTCGACATAAATATGCATCGACATAATTGGGATCTATTTCAATGGCCTTAGTAAAATCAGAGATAGCTTGATCCGGCTTGCCTTGTTTAGAATAAGATCTCCCTCGATTACAGTAAGCATCGGTATCACGTGAATCGATATTGATTGCCTTATCATAGTCAGAAATTGCATTGGCATAATTACCTTGTTTTAAATAAATATATCCTCGATTGCGGTAAGCCTTTGCAAGACGTGGATCAATTTCAATAGCTTGCGTATAGTCAGACATAGCACGGTTATAGTGTTCTTGTTTTGAATAAGCAATCCCTCGGTTCAAGTAATAATCGGCGTGATGTGAATTGATTTCAATTGCTCGGGTTAAGTCAGAGATGCCCTGATCGAGCTTGCCTTGTTTAGAATAAGATCTCCCTCGATTACAGTAAGCATCGGCATGACGTGACTTTATGTTAATCGCTCGTGTGTAGTCAGAAATAGCGTGGTCGAGCTTACCCTCTCTCGAATAGCCACTCCCTCGGTCACAGTACAGATTAGCATCACGTGGATTTATTTCAATCTCTCGGGTATAGTCAGAGATGGCTTGGGCATAATTACCCTGGTCGAAATATACATTTCCTCTATTCCGGTAAACCCCTGTAATGTTTGGCTCAAGCTCAAGCGCTTGAGTATAGTCAGAGATGGCTTGGGCATAATTACCCTGGTCGAAATATACATTTCCTCTATTACAATAAGTGCTTGCGGGATATGGATTTATTTCAATTGCTCGGGTTAACTCAGAAATGGCTTGGGCATGTTTATTCTGTGAGGCATACTTCATACCTCGCCTGTAGAACTTCAATGCCTTGATAATATAACACAGATCGAGAACAAACTTATAGCGAGTAAGATTGATGAGTCTGGCTTTCAACTTATCGTTAGGGTCCTTGTTCCAACCAAACATTGCCATTTCTCCTAATTCTATCTACTCCCGACCAACGATAGTTTTGATTTCCAATAAAGAAGGGGTCGCATATCCCCACCGGCAACTATCAAGTAAATCCGATAAGGCTGCATCTACCCCTCCGCCCTTTCGGGCGAACGTGCAGCACTTACCTTACTTGATAGTTAGAGGCCTAAATCCTCTTTAAGGTAAAGCTATTAATTCATGTAAAGAACGCTACATCAAACGCATTATATCATATCTTATGCCGACTATCAGAGTCCAATCCTCGTTCATCTTTTTTATCAACTTGCTAGATCTTTTAAACAAAAAAGCAACCCTTTTAAAGTTGCTGATTACCGCTATATTTTATTATACATACCCATTACCACTCCTTTGTGGTTCGTTCGCATATTATACTACCTTACTATAGTCAGGTCAATTTAAGATAGCCTGGAAAAGCCCAGGGAGGCCCTGCAGACATCTGAAATAACATAATACCACTATAGTCATATCCATCTATGCATATTGCAAGGTCATGAATTCTACGAACGGCGGAACGGCTTTCTGGAGGGGCCCCTCAACCGTTTTTCTCTGACTTTAGCTTCAACTCCTGTGGAGGCGGGCGGGTATATAGGTCAAAGGGTTACTTAATAGAGACCAATATGCTACAACCCTCACACCCCCCTATCACCTCTAGTGTGTCAGTTGTGTGCCAGATTTAACTGAAATATCCATAATTTCTATAAATACCGTGGAAACAAAAACCCTATCTACTGTCAGTTTCCCGACGATAAATAGGGTTTCAATCTCAATATGTTACTTGTGCTCAATTATATGGCGGGGACGACGGGGTGCGGTCATCCGGCCGTCGGAGACGGCCTCCTGACCAG
>CAZHIO010000005.1:0-15550 GCA_964532615.1 uncultured Planctomycetia bacterium | reverse complement strand
CGATCCAGTACGATCGGATCTTTGCCCAGAGCCTTTAGCGATGCGTTTATGCCGGCCATGAGGCCAAGCGCCGCGGCCTCCTCATATCCCGTAGTGCCGTTTATCTGTCCCGCCAGGTATAGTCCCGATACGGCCTTTGTCTCGAGTGTCGGATATAGCTCCGTCGGGTCGACATAGTCATATTCTATGCCGTAGCCTGGTTTAATTATCTTTGCCCTCTCAAGGCCTTCGATAGACGCTACCATCTTCTCCTGAACGTCCAGGGGCAGGCTTGTAGATATGCCGTTAGGATAAAACTGGATCGTATTAAGGCCCTCAGGCTCAATGAATACATGGTGCCTGGTTCTCTCCGGAAAGCGGTTTAGCTTGTCCTCGATAGAAGGGCAATAGCGCGCCCCCGTACCTTTTATGATCCCCATGAACAGCGGTGAGCGGTCAAGGTTTGACATTATTATGTCGTGAGTATTCTTATTCGTATAGGTTATGTAACAAGGCGCCTGATCGCGCGTTATGTTTTTGGTTTGAAACGAAAACGGTACGATCTCTTCGTCGCCATTCTGGATTATCATCCTGCTAAAATCGATGGTTCTGCCGTCAAGTCTTGCGCATGTCCCGGTCTTAAGGCGACCCATTTTAAGGGAGAGCCCTTTTATCGCCTTCGATAATCCGCTTGATCCAGCCTCCCCTATTCTTCCTCCGGGCCAACTCTTTAAGCCCATATGTATCAATCCGTTTAAGAACGTTCCGGGAGTTATAATAACGCATCTGGCGTGAAATATTTCGGAATTAGACGTCCTCACTCCTTCGACACGGCCGTCTTTCGAGATAATGTCTTCAACCGTGGCTTCGATAGTCTTGAGACCGGATTGCTTGAGGATCACGGATTTCATATATAAACGGTAAGCTTCGATATCGACTTGCGCTCTCGTAGACCTTACGGCGGGGCCTTTCTTCATATTAAGGGTTCTGAACTGTATGGCGGAGGCATCGGTGGCTATTGCCATCTCGCCGCCGAGAGCGTCTATCTCTTTAACTATCTGCCCTTTGGCCAGCCCTCCAATGGCGGGATTGCATGACATCAGGCCGATAGTTTCAAAACTCATAGTTATAAGCAGGGTCTTTAACCCCATCCTGCTCCCGGCGAGCGCGGCCTCACAGCCGGCATGGCCGGCGCCGACGACTATTATATCAAAATCGTTTTTCATAAGTATATATTTTTCAATGGTTTATGCAAAATCACACCGCGAGGCCTTGTTTTATTTAAAATATGTTGTATAATAGTAAATGGATGACAACGGCTCACTGACTCGTTTACGAGTCCATGGTACATCGTACCGCAAGATGCTGTTGCCATCCAGGACTCTTCCTCCCGCTATTAGAATACAATAGCGGGTTTTTATTTACCCTTAAAAGCCTATGGGCTATCGTTTTGACGCGATTTAATTCAAATATTGGCGGGCCTATTTGCGCAGCGGGGCTAACGAAAGCATGACTTGCAGCGTCTTTGACAGCTTTTCAAGATCGACCGGCTTCGTTAAATAGTAATCCGCCTCGAACTCATATCCCTTCATTATGTTCGAAGGATCCGACATAGCGCTTACAATAATTACCGGCACCCACTTCCTGGCGGCAGATCTTATCTCTTTAAGGAAAGCGAATCCGTCTTTTCTGGGCATGCTAAGATCGCACATCACGATATCCGGATTATCGAAATCGAACTTCTTCAGCCCTTCCTCGCCGTCGAATGCCTGCGATACGCCATAGCCCCGCGAGGTAAAGAAATCGGAGAAGAGCTCCACTATCTCTTTCTCGTCGTCTATTATCAGTATCTTTTGCATAGCCATCCCTTCCTATTTATTATAAAATCTGTTTATGATGCCGACTACGTCTTCAGGCGTATCGGCGATATCGAATATCTTCGCGTCCCTGGCCTCTATCATGTTATTTGGAAGCAGTGTATTATTGATCCAATGCAACAGCCCTTTCCAGAATTTGCTCCCCATGAGTATCACCGGCAGAGCGTCCATGCGCTGGGTCTGTACAAGCGTTATTATTTCAAAGAATTCATCCAGGGTTCCGAATCCTCCCGGGAAGACTACCAGCGCTTTTGAATACTTCGCGAACATTACCTTACGGCAGAAGAAGTATTTGAAGTCGAGTGATTTCGTAACATACTTATTAGGTTTTTGCTGTATCGGGATCAATATATTGAGCCCTATGGAATTACCGCGGGCTTTTTTCGTGCCTTTATTGGCGGCTTCCATTATGCCGGGCCCGGCACCGGTTATAACCGCATAGCCGTTCTTAACGAGAGTGACTGCGGTCTCTTCCGCGATCTTATAGTATTTATTCGAAGGTTTTGACCGCGCCGACCCGAATATGGTTATGGCATCCCCTATGCCCGATAACTCTTCAAAGCCGTCGACAAACTCGCTCATTATGCGGAATATTCTCCACGGGTCTTCCTTCGTGAAATCACCTCTTAGTAAAGCCATAAATCTCCTTTTTTATCGATTCAGTAGAGAGTCTGTTTTAAATTTATTCATTATCCTGTATGTAAGAAAATAGCCATGGGCCTTCATGGGGTTAGTCAGCCGGTCCAGTATAATATGCTGCGTGAAGCCTATAGCAACGGCCTGCCATAAGGCCGATAATGAAAAGATATAGATCGCCAACCAGAACAGGGCCACAAGTTCATACGAGTGGAACAGGATATACAGCTTTTCTAACCGCATATCGAGACAGGCGTCATAAACCGATCTCGCGTTTAATGTAAATCCGATATTAACGCAATAATCCAGAATATGATCTATATCGATCAGAACTCCCGCGGCAAATGATGCCGCCGCGCATCCGAACGATTTGAAGTACGCCCAGACGAGTACGCTTATCACTCCGGAAGCTATTATATGGCCCGGTGGCGTCATCCGCTATGTGAACCTTATAGATTTATGACCGAATCGAACGTGCCGAACGAGTTCTGCTCGCGGTCATTATTGCCGGAGTCCGATACCCATTCACCGTCTATAACAAACTTATATTTATGCCTGCCGGTCTTTAAGCCGAGCCTCTTAACCCACTTACCGTCGTCGAGCTTTGACAGCCTGAATTCATCCGTAGCCTTCCAGTCATTGAAATCCCCCACGACGTAGATCTCCCTTGCGTTCGGAGCGTCCACGTTGAAGAGTATATCCCTGGGTGGAGTCTGCAGGTCTTCGGTGACGTCCGATAAGGGCCTGGGTAAATTCATTACCGGGGAGGCCTCCGACCCCTGTGAAATACTGACCGTATCTCCCACTGCCCGGCCATGCGCATGCTGGACGCTATCGGCATCCGGAGAAGCCTCCGTTAATGCTGTCGGTGATGCCGAGGTCATCGCTTTTTCGAATTCTCCCGCGCCATCCGCCTTTAATATCTCTACAGCCAGCGCCGAATAGTCTGCGGCTCCGATAGAATCTTTGTTGAACTGAGTCACGCACACTCCTTTGGCGGCGGCTTTTTTTAGATCTACATTCATCCTGATAATGGTCGACAGCAGCTGGTCCTTAAAGAATGTCTTTATCTCATCGTGTATTACCTGAGAATATTTTGTTCTCCTATCGTATAGCGTCGCCAGAGCATTGATCTGCGGAGAATGGTAGATCTTTATCTTTATAAGTTCAAGCATACCGAGAAGCTTCCCGACACCCATTAGCGAGAATGCGCTCATGTCGAGAGGTACTATTACCTGGTCGCTCGCGCGTAAAGCGTTAAAAGTCAGGAACCCCAGGCTGGGAGGACAGTCGATGATTATATAATCGTAATCTAACTGACTTGTGGTCAGCGCCTGGTGTAATTTAGATACCGCATCTTCCTTGTCTTTTAGCTCCTGCTCAAGAGTGCTCAGCAAAATATTGGAGGCCACAATGTCAAGGTCAGATGAAACGTTCACTATGCAATCGTTTATAGGGCGGCTCTTTTCCGGATCATCGGTTAGTACGTTATAGATGGATCGGTCCATGCTCTGGTTCGATCGGTTAAGCCCGAAGCTCGCATGAGCTTGCGGATCAAGGTCGATCACAAGGGTCTTCTTATGCATACCGGCAAGGGCTCCAGCGAGATTAATTGCGGTCGTGGTCTTTCCGCAACCGCCTTTCTGATTCGCTACCGCTATCTTTTTCATTAACATCTCTCCTTTTGGTAGGGTATGCATTATGAAAAGAAATTATAAATATTTAACGGCGTACCGCACGCCATTTTTAAAGACGGCAAATCCGTCGCCGTCTGTTTTTTTCTCGCTTCTTGTCCAGTTCGGATGCTGGTAAAGAGTTATATGCCTTTCGGGGTGAGGCATCAATCCGAAGATGCGTCCGGTCGGGTCGCATATCCCGGCTATATTTTCTACCGAACCGTTAGGGCAATATGGGTATGAAGCTCTCCGTCCGCGGCTATCCACGTATTCAAGAGCTATCATCCCGTCATCTCTCAGGCGCTTTAAAGTTTTCTTATCTTTGGGGATGAATTTTCCTTCCCCGTGAGCCACCGGAAGTTCGATGATCCCGACCATGTTTTTAGTCCATATGCATCTGCCACCGACGGTCTTTAAATATACCCACCGGTCTTCAAACTTATCCGAATCGTTTAGTGTAAGCGTCGATTCTATCGAGCGGCCATCCGGCGTAAATCCGGGCAACAATCCCGCCTTGACCAGCACCTGAAAACCGTTGCATATGCCGATAATAAGCTTACCGTTTTTAATGAATTTCTGAAGAGCGTCCCCCATCTTAAACTTAAGCTCATTGGCAAGTATCTTCCCGCTTGCTATATCATCACCGTAAGTGAATCCGCCCGGTATCGCCAGGATATGATAGTCGTGCAGGCTCTTTTCTTTTCGCGTAAGTTCGTTAATGTGGACCAATTCCGCGCTTGCGCCTGAGCGTTCGAATGCGAACGCAGTCTCTACGTCGCAGTTAGTCCCGGCGGTCCTTAATACTATCACCCTGACTTTGCTCATTACATATCCTTAAGCGGGCTCTGCCATGCCGCTTTAAGCCGGTCCGTATTTGTCTTCACGATCGCTCTATCCGCGAAATCGTAAACATTGAATCTTTTGTCATTGCGAACGTTTCCGAGCTTCCATATGCTCCGTCCTTTCATCGCGCTCAGGAATCCGGATTCGTTTGAGACCTCTGTTATAAATCTGGTGTTGGATTCGGAGAATAGCTGGATATCGCTTACGAGCAGCTCCTGGCCGACCGGCATCGCGTAGGGATCAAGTTTTATGTCCATGCCGAGTCCTCCGGCAAAAGACATCTCAGCCAGCGCTACGGCCATTCCGCCGTCCGAGCAGTCATGGCATGCGGTCACGAAGCCTTTTCTTATAGCGTTTGCGAGCGATAGCATCGTTTTTCTGCCGTTTACCGGATCCACCCTCGGAACATCGTTGCCTATGGCTCCCCGCATCTTGTAATATTGCGAACCTCCGAGCTCATTATAGGTCAGGCCGACCATATATATTGCCCTGCCGGATTTTTTAACATTCATGCTTATCGCTTTTGATATATCGTCCATTATCGATATGGCCGATATTAATAGAGTCGGAGGAATGGATATCGTCTCTTTGCCTGTAGAGTATTCGTTATTCAGGCTGTCTTTTCCGGATATGAAAGGTACGCGATATGCTTTCGCGATATCGTAACAGGCGTATGAGGCCCTTACCAATCCGCCTAATCGGTCAGGCTTATTGGTGTTACCCCAGCAGAAGTTATCGAGGATGGCGCACTTATCGATGTCTCCGCCGACCGATACGATCTGCCTCAGCGCCTCATCTATAACGCTCGCGGCCATCCAATAAGGGTCTATCTTCCCATAATCCGGGTTTATTCCGCAACCGATCACTATTCCTTTCTTTGAATCTAAAAGAGGACGTGTAACGCATGCATCGCCGGGTCCCTGGTTCGGGCCCTGCAGAGGCTTTAACACGCTACCACCCTGGACTTCGTGATCGTATTGCCTTATTATCCATTCTTTACTTGCGATATTCAGGCATGACAGCAGGCCGAGGAGGTCCCCCGTAAGATCTCGTCTGGTATTCCTGACAGGCTCTTTATGTTCGGGTCTACTCCATGAAGCTTTTCGTTTTACCGGTGGCAGGCCGTCGTGCAGAAATTTCATCGTCATGTCGGTTACAGGCGTGCCGTCATAGTAAAGCTTAAGCCGTTTGGTGTTGGTGAATTTGCCTATCACGGTCGCTTCGACATTTTCGCGTTCGAATACCTCTTTTAGCTTATCAATATTTTTCGGATCGACCGCAAGCAGCATTCTTTCCTGAGCCTCTGATATCCATACTTCCGTATAGCTCAGACCTTTGTACTTAACCGGTATCTGCTCCAGATATACCTCGGCGCCCGTCTCCTCGCCCATCTCCCCTACGGCGCTCGAGAGGCCTCCGGCCCCGCAATCCGTTATAGACGTGTACAGATTCATATCGCGGGAGCGTATGATGGTATCGGCCAGCTTCTTTTCCTGGATGGGGTTGCCTATCTGTACCGCCGATCCGGAAACGCTCTCGGATTCATGGGTCAGCTCTCCTGACGAGAATGTCGCGCCGTGAATTCCGTCACGGCCGGTACGGCCCCCGACAACGACTATCAGGTCGCCGGGCCTGGCTTTCTTCTCACATTTATTCTTCGGCAATATTCCGACATTGCCGGCGAAAACAAGCGGATTGCCCACAAAATGATCGTCGAATAAGACGGCTCCGTTCGAAGTCGGTATGCCCATCCTGTTGCCGTAGTCCCTGACGCCGGAGACGACGCCTTTCATGACGCGTTTGGGATGAAGAGCGCCTTTCGGTAACTTGCTGTAAGGGTAATCGGGATTTCCGAAACAGAATACGTTAGTGTTTATTATCGGCTTAGCCCCGAGACCGGTACCGAGAGGGTCGCGGATCACCCCTCCCATTCCCGTTCCGGCGCCTCCGTAAGGCTCAAGCGCTGAGGGGTGGTTATGTGTTTCGACTTTGAAGCAGATGTTGTACTTATCGTCAAACTTAATTATGCCGGCGTTGTCCTTAAATACGGATACGCACCAGGGCTTATCTAATTCGGCCGTTACCTTCATTACGGTATTCTTCAAGAGGTTATTTATAATCTTACCGTCGTATTCGATGAGCCCTCTGAATGTCTTATGTTTACAATGCTCGCTCCATGTCTGGGCCAGCGTCTCGAGTTCGCAGTCGGTAGGATTGCTGCCGAGTCGTTTAAAATAGCTCTTTATCGCGCGCATCTCGTCGAGCGACAGGAAGAGCTGTCCATTTTTTGAAATATTTTTTAGTTTAATGTCATTTGCGCTTAACAGGTCGACATGGCGTAATTCGAAATGGTAAGGAGCCGGCTCCGGCAGTATAGTGGATTTGCCTTTTACGGCGTGCTGGATAACTTTATTGTACAGTATCTTTTCGGCTACGGAATGGATCTCGGCGTATGATAGGCCGCCCTTTATCAGGTACTTCTTGGCGGTCTTTATGGTTCTCAGGCCCGAAACGCCGAGATCATTTATGGCCTTCTTCGCGCTATCTTCCACAGGATCCATTACGCCCGGGTTGTAAGCGACTTCTACAACTTTGCAGCCCTTCTCATCCAATACGTCGCCGCGGTAGTTATATCTTTGAGTTATAGGGTCTATGAGTAGATTTTCGCAGATCTTCTTTACGCTGTAATCGTCGAGTTCGCCCTCTATAAGGTAGACCTGCACTACCTTGACTTCCTTTATCTTTTTAGATAAGCCGAGCTCCCGAATGTCATGGGTGATCATAGCCCCGACAGCGTCGTAGAAACCTTTTTTTTCCGCTACCTCAATTCGCCAGATCATCTACTCCCACTCTATAGTTGAAGGCGGCTTGGAGCTTATATCATAAGCCACCCTATTGACGCCCTTCACTTCATTTATGATCCTGTTTGATATCTTTCCGAGCACGGCATAAGGTATCTGCGCCCAGTCCGCCGTCATGCCGTCAACCGATGTTACGGCTCTTATGGCCACGACGTTTTCATAGGTGCGCTCATCCCCCATCACGCCGACCGATTTGATCGGCAAGAGAACGGCGAACGCCTGCCATATCTTATCGTAAAGGTTCTCTTTCTTCAGCGTGCTGATGAACCTGTCATCGACTTCGCGGAGAATGTCGCATCTCTCTTTTGTCACATCGCCGAGTATTCGTACGGCGAGGCCCGGCCCCGGGAACGGATGGCGGCCGAGGACCTCCTGAGGCATCCGGAGCTCTTTGCCGACCCTTCTAACCTCGTCTTTGAATAGAAATTTTAAAGGCTCTATAAGTTTGAGATTCATCTTTTTAGGCAGTCCGCCTACGTTATGATGAGTCTTTATCGTGGCGCTCGGTCCGCCGAAAGTCGACCTCGATTCTATAACATCCGGATAGAGAGTGCCCTGAGCCAGAAATCTGACATTTCCGATAGAGCGGGCTTCGCGGTCGAATACATTTATGAACGTGCGGCCTATGATCTTTCGCTTCTTTTCGGGATCCGTAACCCCGCGCAGGTTTCTTAAGAATTCTTCAGAAGCGTCCACCATCCTCAGATTAAGCTTAAAATGTTTAGCGAATATCTCTTTCAGCAGCTTCGCTTCGTCTTTACGCAATAGCCCGTTGTCAACGAATATGCATATAAGTTTACGTCCTATGGCTTTATTTATCAGTACCGACGCTACCGAAGAATCGACTCCTCCCGAAAGCCCCAGTATTACCTTATCTCCTCCGGCGGTCTTGCGTATATCCGATACGGTTTCGTTTATGAAAGACTTCATCGACCAATCGCTTTTACATCCGCAGATGAGTTTGATAAAATTACTTATGATCGTCTTGCCGTGCTGAGTATGGGCGACCTCCGGATGAAATTGGACCCCGAAAAAACGGCGTCTGAAGTCGGCGAAAGCCGCTATCGATGTGTTCGGACTGCGGGCGATGCGCACAAAGGACTTAGGCATCCGTCTCACTTTATCGCCATGGCTCATCCAGGAGACGCTTGTGGCCGGCACCCCTTTAAATAGCAGCTTATGATTTATTATGGTGATAGGCGCGCGCCCGTACTCCCTGTTATGAGATTTGGCGACATCTCCGCCGAGCATTTTCGACATCAGCTGCATCCCGTAACATATGCCCAATATCGGGATGCCTAACGTAAATATCCTATCATTACAGCGAGGGGCGCCTGGAGAGTATACACTTGCCGGCCCTCCCGAGAATATGATCCCCTTCACCTCTTTCGGATTGATAGATTCTATTGAAAAGTCGGGAGGCAATATCTCGCAGAAAACATTCAATTCACGAACTTTCCGGGCTATCAGCTGGTTATACTGCGAGCCAAAATCTATTATTAGTATCTTTTCTCTGGGCATATCAACAGGCCTTCTTCAGTCCGGCGGACCGTGTTTTTTCGAGCGCTTTCTTGGACGGCGGTTTACATATTTTGGTCGGATAATTACCCGTAAAGCACGCGGTGCAAAACTCTTCTTTGGGCAGCATCATAGAGGAGAGCATGCCGTCAAGCGATAAGAACTTCAGGCTGTCCACGCCGATGAACTGTCTCATCTCTTCCACCGAATGATCCGCAGCGATCAACTCTTTCTTTGTGGGAAAGTCTATGCCGTAGAAGCACGGAGATATAAGCGGTGGACAACTTACTCTCATATGGATCTCTTTGGCTCCGGCCGCGCGCAGGGCTCTGACCCTGCCTCTTGAAGTGGTACCCCGCACTACGGAGTCCTCGACTATCACTATCCTCTTGCCCTTCAGCGCGTCTCTTACCGGATTCAATTTGACCTTTACTTTAAAGTCTCTTATCAACTGGCTGGGCTGAATAAATGTCCTGCCGATATAATGATTTCTGACGAACGCTATTTCAAGCGGCAGTTTAGATTCCTCGGCGAATCCAAGCGCGGCGCATGTGCCGGAATCCGGGATCGGCATAACCATGTCCGCATCCGCGGGGTGTTCCTTGGCGAGAGTTCTTCCGAGATTTTTTCTTGTAAGATATACGCTCTGCGTGAATATGTTAGAGTCGGGTCTTGAAAAATATATGTATTCGAATATACAGAACGCGTGGGCCTTCTGTTCGGGCTGTTTTAACGATCTCAATCCGCCCTTGTCTATTATTACGATCTCGCCCGGCTCGACGTCTCTTACGTAGGTCGCCTCCAACATATCCAGAGCGCATGTCTCGCTGGCCACGATGTACGCGTCATTCAGCTTACCGATACAGAGAGGCCTGAACCCGTTCGGATCGCGCATAGCGTATATAGCGTCGTTTATCATTATAACGAACGAGAAGGCGCCCTCTAAGCGGTTCATTATGGGCAGCAGTTTTCCGGAATAGTTATTCTTATGGTCTTTTACAAGAAAATGGAGTATCAGCTCCGAATCCATTGTGGTCTGGAGAATAGATCCGGAATCTTCAAGCTCGTTTCTCAGTTGTACGGAATTCGTGAGGTTGCCGTTATGCGCCACCGCGATAAAGCCCTTCTTATGATTTATAAGAAGCGGCTGGACGTTCTTAGCCGTAGAAGATCCTGTAGTTGAATATCTGACATGTCCTATAGCGAGAGGGCCTTTTAGCTTTTTCAGACTCTCTTCTTTGAAGACATTGCCTACAAGGCCCTGCCCTTTGTGTTGATATATCCTCTTTCTATCGAAGCTTACTATACCGGTAGACTCTTCCCCGCGATGCTGCAACGCGTATAGCGCAAGATAGGCAAGTTGCGCGGCATTCTTATGACCGTATATCCCTACTACACCGCAGAAATCTTTCATTGGGCTTTCAGTTCCTTATTATATTCCTGAAGACTCTTAACCGAAACATTAGGTTTTTTTATCATATGTTCTATTCCGTTAACGGAGGCCTGCGCGCCGGAAACTGTAGTGATGAGCGGTACGTGATAAAGGGTTGCATGAGAGCGTATCTTTATCTCATCGGCCTTTGTAGCTTTGCCTGAAGGAGTGTTTATTATCAGGTGCAGTTTTCCGTCCTTTATGAAGTCGAGCACGTTAGGTCTGCCTTCGGAAACTTTCGGAAGCACCTGGACTTCTATATCATTGCTCTTTAGGGCGTCAGCCGTGCCGGATGTCGCCATTATATTGAATCCGAGGTCGGCAAGCTTCTTGGTCACGAAAACTATATTGCGCTTATCCTGATTCTTCACACTGATGAATACATTGCCCTCCTTAGGAAGCTTCTGTCCGGCAGCGATCTGACTCTTCGCGTAAGCCGCGCCGAACGTAGCGTCGATGCCCATGACTTCACCGGTACTCCGCATCTCCGGGCCCAGTACCGCGTCTACTCCCGGAAATTTAATGAACGGAAATACGGATTCCTTGACGGCCACGCAGTTCACCTTCTTCTCTTTTGTGAAGCCAAGCTCTTTCAGGGTCTTGCCCAGCATTATTTTCGTCGCAAGTTTAGCGAGGGCTACGCCGATCGCCTTGCTTACAAAAGGTACGGTCCTGGACGCTCTGGGATTTACTTCGAGCACATAAACTATATTGTTCTTTACGGCGTATTGGACGTTCATCAGGCCTTTTACTTTCAACTCCATAGCCATCGCTACGGTATTTTTTCGTATAGTATCGAGAATGTCTTTGCCGAGTGTATGCGGAGGCAGCACCATGGCGCTGTCGCCGGAATGTATGCCGGCCTCCTCGATATGCTCGAGGATGCCGCCGATAACGCAGGTCTCGCCGTCTGCAATAGCGTCTACGTCCACTTCAATAGCGTCCTCCAAAAATTTGTCTACCAGTATCGGCCTCTCCGGGGATGCCTCAACCGCTTTAGCCATATAATCGGACAGGTTCTTCTCGTCGTAGACGATCTCCATCGCCCTGCCTCCCAATACAAAGGATGGTCTGACGACTACCGGATAGCCGATGCGGCCGGCAACCTCTTTGGCCTCATCGAACGAGGTTGCGGTATCGTTATCAGGCTGGATGAGCTTGAGCTTCTTGATCATCTGTTGAAATAATTTTCTGTCTTCGGCGACGTCGATCGATTCGGGGCTTGTCCCCAGTATTTTAAGGCCTTTTCTGGCGAGAGCTCCCGAGATATTGAGCGGCGTCTGGCCGCCGAATTGCACTATAGCGCCTATGGGGTTTTCTTTATAGACTATATTCATCACGTCTTCCACGGTAAGCGGCTCGAAGTAGAGCCTGTCCGAAGTGTCATAATCTGTCGACACTGTCTCGGGGTTACAATTCACCATTATGCTCTCGAAGCCCTCTTCGCGGATCGCGTACGACGCGTGACAGCAGCAGTAGTCAAACTCTATTCCCTGACCGATCCGGTTGGGACCTCCGCCAAGTATAAGCACTCTTTTTTTGCTGTCCTGGGGCTCTGTTTTCATTAATTAGCCTCAAAAACAAAGAAGCCAGCAGAGACGACCGTCCCTCTGGCCTGATAATCAGGAGCCACAATATAATAATTACTCGCTCTGTAAGCGCTCCTCCCGACAGCTGACATTAGTATATATGCCTATAATATTATATATCATATAATAGCCTCACATCCGTTGTAACCGAATGCGCTCTTTTTGATGTCTGAATTTTATCATGCTGTCGCATTGAAGTCAAGCGGTTTTAAGGGGGGCAGAATAAAATATTTTGCTTAAACCGGCTACGGCTACTGTTAAGATGGAAAGTTTTCGAGCTACGTGACGAAGAGATTATGGGAGGAGAATTTGCCATCGGTAGTTACGTTGGCCCCCAGCATCTTTAATCCCACATCATCTCCCGGAGTCGCTATGTGAGTCATATGCATCTCGCATCCGCGCAATTCGCTTAATTTTTTCATAGCGATCTCGGCAGTGTGGTTGGTAGCGGCGCTTATAGAGAGCGCTATGAGGGTCTCTTCCAGGTCCAAGCTTTCCGGGTCTCCTTTGAGGATATCTTCTTTAAGGGATGTGATCTGTTTTATTATCTGAGGAGAGATTAGCAATATTTCGTCCGGTAGTTTTGCTATAGACTTTACGGCATTCAGGACAAGACTTGAAGATGCGTGCATGAGTTTTGAGTTTTTACCCGTTATTATGCTTCCGTCCGGAAGCTGAAGCGCCGCGCCGCAATATATCCCGTCGAAACCCTTACCCTTACTCTCGGCTTCTTCAGCAGCCATCCTAGAGCGCTCTACAACCGGTCGGTCCGTTGCTTTCACTCCCATCTCTTCCATGAGCATGATAACGCGGTCCACGGTCTCCTTCTTCTCTATCCCCATGACGTATTCCTGATTATACCGGAAGTACCTGCGAATAAGCTCCTGTTTTGCCGCCTCCTGCACTATCTTATCGTCTACTATTCCGTATCCCGCGCGGTTAACTCCCATGTCGGTCGGGGAATTATACATAGGCAGCACAGAAGTCTTGTCTAATATCTTTGCAAGTATGAGTTTTAATATGGGAAAACTTTCGACGTCGCGATTATAATTTATAGCCGTCTTATTATATTTTGACAGATGAAAAGGATCGACCAGATTAAAGTCCAGGATATCGGCCGTAGCCGCTTCGTATGCGACGTTTACGGGATGTTTTAACGGAAGATTCCATATAGGGAACGTCTCGAACTTCGCGTAACCGGCGTCGATATTGCGCTTATGTTCGTGATAAAGCTGGGAGAGGCATACGGAAAGCTTCCCACTGTTCGGTCCCGGCGCCGTGACCACCACTATGGGCTTCTTGGTCTCGATGTAATCGTTCTTGCCGAATCCGTTCTCACTGACGACGTGATCGGTATTCGTGGAATAGCCTTCTATCGGATAGTGGAGCGCCACCTTAACTCCCCTGCGCTGGAGTTTATTCTTAAAGACTACCGCGGAATGCTGGTTAGCGAAACGGGTTATCACTACTGATGAGATGTCGAGCCCCCACTTCCTCAGATCGTCGATCAGCTTAAAGGTAGCCGCGTCGTAAGTGATGCCGAAGTCCCCCCTGACCCTGCCCTTCTCGATATCGCCGGCATATATCGCGAGAACTATCTCTATCTTATCTTTCAGGGCCTGCAGAAGCCTGATCTTAACGTTAGGATCATATCCGGGAAGGACGCGCGCGGCGTGGTAGTCGAAACACAGCTTTCCGCCAAACTCAAGGTAGAGTTTATTGCCGAATTTGCCGACCCGATCGAGTATCGCCGCGGTCTGTTCTCTGAGGTACTTATCGTTATCGAAGCCCACTTTTGCTTTATCCATATTATCTGATCACCTGAACGCCGGAGCGTATCTTGTTCTTATATTCTTCGTTGGCTTTTTCAAATATCTCCCGGTTCGACTCCCAACCCTTATACTCCGGCCGGCTCTTAACCCACGCGTCGAAAAGGGCCCACCTGAACTGCGCGGCGGTAGCGTCGTTTTCGTCAAAACCCATTTTATCGGATCTGCTGTCCGTAACGGTGGCTTTTATATCCTTTCCGGAATAATTTTTTATTGGCACGGCCCTGCCGGTAAGTATGTTGTATTTGGCGGGGATATTAATGCCTCCGATATTATAATTAACCGTTCTTATGAACAGGATCCTGTAGGCCGCGATGACTCCCAATATAACCAGAATGGTCACTGCCAGCATCTTAATATTTTTATTCACTTTGTATCCTCCTTAGCATCGTCCACTACACTTGCCTCTACGTCTATAACGTTATCTATCTTTTTAGACCGATCGGATCTAATCGGATTAAAATTTGATGCGTCGAACTTTAGGCTTATGTCCTGTCGCGGCGACAGTATGAGATTAAGGATGAAGCTTATCACGCTGAATAAGAGAGCGGCGCAGAACGCGCTCCAAAAATTTACAACAGTAAAACCTATGACGAATTTGGACGCAAGGTAGAACATGAAACCGTTTATGAATAGCGTAAATAGTCCGAGTGAAAATATTGTGAACGGCATCGTCAGGAGTATCAATACGGGCCTTAAGAAAGCGTTAAGTAAGCCTATTATAAGAGCGGCAACTATCAGGGCCTGAGAGTTGGTAGCGCGAACTCCGGATATTGTGTTTATCACTATGAAGAGCGCAATGATATTTACGAGCCACTTTATGAGGAAACGGAACACTTAGCTTATTCTCCTATTATTTTCACCAGGACGCGCTTCTTCCGCTGACCATCAAACTCTCCGTAAAAGATTTGTTCCCATGGTCCGAAGTCAAGCTTCCCGCCGGTTATAGCTACTACGACCTCTCTGCCCATGATGGTCCTTTTAAGGTGCGCATCGCCGTTATCTTCCCCGGTAAGGTTGTGTTTATACTTATCCTTACCGTATGGCGCCAGCCGCTCTACCCATTTCAGAAAGTCCTCGTGCAGTCCGCTCTCGTTGTCGTTAATAAAAACCGAGCTCGTGATATGCATTGAATTAACGAGGCAGAGCCCCTCTTTTATCTTGCTCTTCTCGATAGCATCCTCGACCTGGGGCGTGATATTCACGATCGCGTAGCGGTCTTCGGTATTCATCCAGAGATATTCGGTGTGAGATTTCATAAAAGTTATTCGCAAAATTAAATATTTCTATATGCCGATGGCCGGGGAGAA
>CAZHIO010000004.1:0-15952 GCA_964532615.1 uncultured Planctomycetia bacterium | reverse complement strand
CGATGTCCCAGAGAAGAGACGCGCTGAATATCATCGAGAAGAACGCCGGAGTGCGGGGCATTCTGCTCAGACCGCTGAGCGCCAAGCTTCTTCCGGCGACAATAGCCGAGCAGGAAGGCCTTGTCGACAGAGAGAAGCTGCTCGACATAAGCGGGCGTAGCAGAAAACCGCAGTTTGCGCTGGCTGCGAAGCTCGGAGTTAAGGAATACCCGAATCCTTCGGGAGGGTGTCTTCTCACCGACCCGGGATTCGCGAAGCGCGTTCGGGATCTGATGGCTCATGAGGGGCTTACGGTGGACAGCCTTAAGCTGTTAAAAACCGGTCGGCATTTCCGTATCGGTGAAGCCGCTAAATTGATAATGGGCAGAGATGATAAGGAAAACAGTCTATTAGAAACTCTTGTTGCAAAGGGCGATCTTTGCCTTATGATGAAAGATTATGGAGGCCCCTTCGCCGTTCTTAAGGGGCCGGTTGATGAAGAGACGATACTTAAAGCGGCGGGGTTAGTCGCAAGACACACTAAGTATCGCAACGAAGAGGCCCTGAACGTTCTGTATTGGCCCAGCGGGTCTAAAGACCAGAAGATCCTCTCCGTTAAAGCCTCTTCAGATGAAGATGTCGAGAAGACGCGAATATGATACAGGAGAAGATATGAACGACCTGCCCGCATTAGGCAAGATCCATCCCGCATTTTTCAATAAAGTCATATATCCCAGGTTGGGAAATCCCGATAGTTCTGTTATCGTGAAACCCCAGCATGGAGTAGATTTCGGCGTAATAGATCTGGGAAACAGAGTGATGGTGCTTTCGACCGACCCTTTCTTTATAGCCAAAGAACTCGGTATCGAGAAAGCGGCCTGGTTTGCGGTCCATATTCTCGCTTCAGACGTTGCAGTAAGCGGCATAGCTCCGCGATATATGTCGGTCGACCTCAATCTTCCTCCGGAAATGACCGGCAACGAGCTTACACGCATGTGGAAGGCCGTGGACAGGGAATGTAAAGAGTTAGGCATAAATGTCGTAACCGGGCATACCGCCAGATATGCGGGCTGTAACTATCCGATGGTCGGCGGGGCGACTATAATAGGTATAGGCAGCAAAAAAGACCTCATTATGCCGAAAGTGAATGTCGGCGATCTTATCATAGTATCAAAAGGCCCTGCAATAGAGACCACAGGCCTGATGTCCGCGTATTTTCCAAAATTTCTGGAAAAGAAGTATGGCAAGGCATTCGTTAAAAAAGCGCAAAGCGTTTATTACCAAATGTCGACTATAAACGACGCAAAGATAGCCGCAGCTGCAGGCGGGGTAACCGCTATGCATGACGCGACCGAGTGCGGTATTTTTGGAGGATTGTTTGAGATGGCGAGCCACTCGAACGTAGGGATGGAGATCAATAAAAACGATATCACTCTGCAGGACGTCGTTAAGAAGACCTGTGAATGTTTCGATATTGATCCTTATATATCGATAAGTGAAGGGACGCTTCTGGCGACAGTTAAGAAGGCTAAGGCCAAAAATGTCGTCTCCGCGCTGGAAGATGAAGGTATTCCTTGCAGCATAGCCGGTGAAGCGGTACCGAAAGAGAGAGGGATGCATGTGTATGAGGGCGGTAAGAAGCGCAAGCTCGTACATCCTAAAGTGGACCCGTTCTGGGGCAGGTTCGAAGAATACCTAAAAAAATAAAATAATAGTTGACAGAAATGTTTTATAAGCTATAATATGACTAAGTCTATCATATTTATCGTATTCCAACAGTGGAGAAAATATCATGAAGATAACTTATAAAGGCGATTATGCTCTAAAAGCACTGCTAGAGCTCGCATTACGATACAATGATGGTGAACAACAGGCTATACCGATAGCTGAAATAATAAGGATCGGTGATATGCCAAAACAGTTTTTAGAGCAGATACTGCTTACATTGACAAGAGGCGGATTTGTTAGATCTAAGAGGGGCTCGGGAGGCGGGTTCTTTCTTGCCAAATCACCGGCCGATATAACAGTAGGGCAGGTCTTAAGGTTTGTCGAGGGGCCTATAGAGCCCATAGAATGCGTTAAAGAAGGTTATAAAGGATGCGGTGATCTGAAGAGCTGTATATTCAGAAATGTTTGGAAGGAGGTAGCGGGAGCGATATCTATAGTGGTGGATACGCTCACATTTGAAGAGTTAGTTCAAAGATATAAAGAGAAAGATCTCAGTCAGAGTTACGAGTATATAATTTAAAGGAGGATAAAATGAGCAAGAACGATTCAAAGCTTAAGGTAGAGACATTGGCGTTACACGGAGGTCAGGAGGCCGACCCCACGACAGGTTCGAGGGCGGTGCCGATCTATCAGACGACATCGTACCAGTTTAAGAGCACCGAGCACGCGGCGAATCTTTTCGGCTTAAAAGAGTTCGGGAATATATATACCAGGCTTATGAACCCTACTACTGACGTATTTGAGAAGCGCGTTGCGCTCTTAGACGGCGGCGTGGGAGCTCTGGGGGTAGCCAGCGGACAGTCGGCTATCACTCTCTCCCTCCTTAATATAGCGCAAGCTGGTGACGAGATCGTATCCGCGGATAATTTATACGGAGGGACCTATAATCTATTTCACTATACGTTCCCGCGCCTCGGCATTAAGGTCAAGTTCGTTAAGTCAAATGACCTCACCGCGATCCAGAGCGCAATAACGCCTAAAACTAAGGCTGTATATGCCGAATCGATAGGCAACCCAAAATTAGATGTAGCCGATTTAGAAGGTATATCGAAAGTTGCGCATAAAAACGGCATACCATTTGTGCTGGACAACACGGTCTCCCCGTATCTATTAAGACCGATCGATCATGGAGCCGACATCGTAGTCTATTCGGCTACGAAATTTATCGGCGGCCACGGCACGTCTCTCGGCGGAGTTATCGTAGATTCAGGCAAGTTCGACTGGACAAACGGTAAATTTCCGCTGATAGCCGCACCGGACCCCAGCTACCACGGCATTAATTTCGTGGAAGCTCTAAAACCTCTGGGGAATATCGCCTATATCATAAAAGCAAGAGTCACTCTTCTGAGGGATCTCGGACCGGCCGTGTCTCCGTTCAATTCATTCCTGTTTCTACAGGGGCTTGAGACTTTGCCGCTGAGGATAGTGAGGCATTCGGAGAATGCTCTGGCTGCCGCTAAGTTCCTGGAGAAGCATCCTAAAGTAAGCTGGGTAAATTATCCGGGCCTCGACAATAGCCCCGAGAAACCCAGAGTCGAGAAGTATCTGAAGAAAGGCGCCGGCGCTATTCTCGGGTTCGGCATCAAAGGCGGACTTCAGGCGGGCAAGAAGTTCATCGATTCCCTGGAGCTTATATCGCATCTTGCCAATGTCGGCGATGCCAAGAGCCTCGCCATACATCCCGCGACTACGACGCATCAGCAGTTATCGGAGAGCGAGCAGCTCGCTACGGGCGTCACGCAGGATTTCATAAGACTGTCGATCGGAATCGAGCATATTGATGATATAATATCTGATATTGACCAGGCTTTGAAGAAAGCGTAATAACGATCGGAGGAGAGTATGGCTCGGATATTTAGCGATATAACGAAGACAATAGGCAATACGCCGCTCGTCCGGATAAACAGGCTGACCGAAGGGATTAAGGCGACGGTCCTGGCTAAGATAGAAGCGTTCAACCCCATGTCGAGCGTAAAGGACAGGATAGGCGTGAATATGATAGAATCCGCGGAAGAGAGCGGATCTTTGAAGAAGGGCGCGGTTATAATAGAGCCGACCAGCGGCAATACCGGAATAGCTTTGGCGTTCGTAGCCGCCGCAAAAGGTTATAAGCTCATACTTACCATACCGGACACGATGAGCCTTGAGCGCAGGCAGCTCGTCAGGATACTCGGGGCCGAGATAGTTCTGACCGAAGGGGCTAAAGGCATGAAAGGCGCGGTAGAAAAAGCCGAGGAACTGGCGAAGAATACGCCGAACAGCTACCTGCCGCAGCAGTTCAATAATCCGTCGAATCCGGATATCCATAGACGCACCACCGCCGAGGAGATATGGCGGGACACAGACGGTAAGGTCGACATCTTCGTTGCGGGCATAGGCACAGGAGGGACCATAACGGGTGTCGGCGAAGTGCTGAAGAAACGCAACCCCGATGTAAAGATAATAGGCGTAGAGCCGTTAGACTCGCCTGTCCTGTCAGGCGGAAAGCCCGGAGCCCACAAGATACAGGGCATAGGCGCGGGTTTTGTGCCCAAGGTGCTGAATATAAAGATACTGGATGAGATAATAAAAGTATCGAATGACGACTCCGGGATAGTGGCGCGTAAACTCGCGCGGCAGGAAGGAATATTCGGCGGGATCTCGTGCGGCGCGGCTATGTGGGCGGCGCTTGAGGTCGCGAAAAGAAAAGAGTCCGAAGGCAAAACGATAGTCGTGATATTGCCGGATACCGGAGAGCGGTATCTGTCGACGTGGTTATTTCAGGAGTTCTTAGGTTAATGGAAAAAAACAGCGAGCTGGGCATAGTAGAGACCAAATATTTTACTTTTGGAACTAGTCCGAACGAGCTGACGCTCGTATCAGGCAAGAGCCTCGGACCGATCACGCTCGCTTACGAGACTTACGGGACTTTAAATAAAGATAGATCTAATGCCATTCTGATAGAACATGCCCTCTCCGGCGACGCTCATGCCGCCGGATTTCATAAGGGCGCTAAAGATCCAGGGTGGTGGAATGATATCATAGGCCCGGGCAAAGCGATAGATACCGATAAATACTTTGTCATATGCTCCAATGTTATCGGCGGCTGTAAAGGAAGCACCGGCCCCGCCTCTATAAACCCTAAGACCGGTAAGGCATATGGGCTGGATTTTCCTATAATAACGATCGAGGATATGGTAAGAGCTCAGAAATATCTCATAGACCATCTCGGCATAAAGAGGCTGCTCTGCGTAACCGGCGGGTCGATGGGCGGTATGCAGGCTCTGCAGTGGGTCGCGCTATATCCGGAGTGCGTACAGAGCGCGATACCGATAGCGACGGCGCTTAAGCACTCACCTCAGCAGATAGCTTTTAGCGAGGTGGGGCGCCAGGCGGTCATGGCTGACCCTGCCTGGAACAAGGGGAACTATTACGACAGCGCGGAAAAACCGGAGAGAGGCCTTGCAGTCGCCCGCATGATAGGTCATATAACATATATGAGCGATACGTCGATGGAGGAGAAGTTCTCCCGGCGCCTCAAGGAACAGGATTACAGTTTCGACTTTACGGCTGATTTTGAGGTCGAGGGATATCTCAGGTACAGGGGAGACGCTTTCGTGAAGAGGTTCGACGCGAACTCGTATCTTTATATCACGAAGGCGATGGATTACTTCGATCTGTCGGGGGCCAGGTTATTTCCTCCGGGTAAAAAGGCAGATCTCAGATTTCTCGTTATAGCTTTCAAGAGCGACTGGCTTTATCCGCCGCATCAGGCTCAGGAGATAGTCAGACAGCTAAAGATCCGCGCTCTCGACGCCACATACTGCGAGGTCAGCTCCACCTACGGGCATGACGCTTTTCTTCTGGAGATCGAAGAGGAGACGCATCTGATAAAACATTTTTTAAACAAAACATTTTACGGCTATGACGTGGTGAGGGGATATGAAATTTGATTCTATAAAACTTGACCACAGAGTCATATATGGGATCATCGAAACAGGCTCGAGGGTATTGGACCTCGGCTGCGGAGACGGTGATCTTATGTTTCTGCTGGCCAAAGATAAGAACGCCAAGGTCCAGGGGATCGAGATAGACGATAGCGCGATATATAAATGCGTCGCTAAGGGCCTCAGCGTATTTCACGGCGATATAGACAGCGGATTAAAAGAGTATCCCGACGATTCGTTCGATTACGTTGTCCTTAACCAGGCTATGCAGCAGGCAAAAAAAGCTGACTTTGTGATCCAGGAAGGTTTGAGGGTCGGGAAAAGACTGATAGTAGGATTCCCGAACTTCGGTTACCTCGAAGCGCGGTGCAGCCTTTTTTTCAGAGGGAAGACCCCGGTCACATCTTCACTGCCTTACCGGTGGTACAATACGCCCAACCTGCACTTTCTGACGATAAGCGACTTCAAAACCTACTGCGCGGAGAGAGGCGCAAAAATTATAGATACCTATTATCTCGGAGATGATAAAATAGTACGCGTCTGGCCGAATCTTTTTGCGATGAACGCGATATTCGTAATATCAAAATAATGCTAAAGCATAAATACATAATAGCCGGGAAGAAACGCCTCGAAGCCATTCTGTTCGGCCTTTCGGGAAAGAACCTTATAGTCATCAGAGGTTCACGCGGCTATATAATGTGCGGATATCTGAATCTGAAGACGGCTGAAAAGTTCAAAGATGTCGCGATAAAGGTAACGGGCGTATCCGATATAAACTCAGTCTTGAAAACGAACGTGGTTTCCTGTACCGGCGCCGCCAGAAAGCTCGGCATCTATAAGGGGCAGAATATAAAAGATGTCCTGCGGATAATAGCTTAAGGGCTGCAAATATTATCGTTTATCAGTACATAGAAAGGGTCGACCGGCTATGGCTAAGACTATCAAAGAGATCAATGAGAAGATAAGACGCGGCGATGTGGTCGTGGTGACCGCGGACGAGATCATAGAGCTCGTCGAAAAGAACGGGCTTAAAGAGACCGCGCGCAAGGTGGATGTCGTGACCACCGGTACGTTCGGGCCGATGTGCTCATCGGGGGCGTACCTTAACGTCGGGCATACCAAACCTAAGATTAAATTAGGCGGCGGGCATGTGACATTGAACGACGTGCCGGCTTACACGGGATTCGCCGCGGTCGATATATACATCGGCGCTACCGCTATGCCTGATGACGATCCCAGGAATAAAGTCTATCCGGGGGAGTTCAGATATGGCGGCGGACATGTTATAGAGGAACTCGTTGCGGGTAAGGATGTAATCCTGGAAGGCAAGGCGTATGGGACCGATTGTTATCCGCGCAAACATCTAAAGACTTATATCAATCTGGCGGACATGAATGAATCGGTCCTGCTTAACCCGAGAAATTGCTACCAGAACTATAACTGCGCCGTCAATGTGTCGGGTTCAAAGAATATATATACATACATGGGTATGCTGAAGCCCGGTATGGGCAATGCCAATTATTGCTCCGCAGGACAGCTCTCCCCGTTATTAAAAGATCCCCACTACAAGACTATAGGAATAGGCACAAGGATATTCCTCGGCGGAGGCGTAGGTTACGTCTATTGGCAGGGCACACAGCATAATCCCGGAGTAAAGCGAAAAGCAAACGGCGTGCCTCAGGCGCCGGCCGGCACGCTCGCCGTTATGGGAGATCTTAAGCAGATGAGCCCATCGTGGCTGCGCGGCATCTCGTTCCAGGGTTACGGCACGAGTCTGAGCGTAGGGCTCGGAGTGCCTATACCGGTACTTGACGAGGAGATATTAAAGTACGCCGCAATAAAAGACGAAGACCTATGGACACAGATCGTCGACTATAGCGAAGACTATCCTCAAGGCAAGCCGAGCGCCCTGGGGGAGGTAAATTACAAGCAGCTTAAGAGCGGTAAGATCATCATTCAGGGGAAAGATGTGCCTACGGCCTCGCTATCCAGTTACGCGAAAGCGCTGGAAATAGCCGAAGAGCTTAAGGGATGGATAAGAGACAAGAAGTTCTTTCTTACCGAAAGCGTCCAGGCTCTTCCGGATGCCGACTCAGGTTATGCCGTCAAGCCTCTAAAGGAGCGCCCGGTTCCGGAAGATCGATAAGGAGCAATAACGATGGAACCATATATTCAAATCTTTATCCACTATCTGAAAGAGATAGTGCCAGCGCTCGCTTTAGGGTTTCTCATAAGCGGGATCGTGCACGAATTTATACCGGAAGAAGCGGTAAGTAAATATCTCGGCTCGGGAGGGGTAATGCCGATATTTTACGCGAGCCTTATCGGCACTCTTCTACCCATCTGCTGCTGGGGCACGCTGCCCATAGCTGTAAGTTTTTATAAAAAAGGCGCGAAGCTCGGGCCAGTCCTGGCTTTTCTCGTAGCTACACCCGCCACATCGATCAGCGCGCTTTTAGTAGCTTACAGTATTATGGGCGGCTTTTTCACCGCGTATATATTTTTTGCAGTGATCATAATGGGAATGGCGGTAGGATTGATCGGAAACACCATAAAGTATACTCCCAGAACTTCCGGTGAGCCGGTCGCATGCCCTCACTGCGCGTCTAACCCGGAACATATTCACGCGCATAAAAAAAAGACGACCGCAGATAAGATCGTCTCGGTGCTGAAGTACGCATATATACAGATGCCGAAAGAGATAGGCCTCGAGCTGTTTATCGGACTTATACTCGCTTCGGTTGTCGCGGTTTTTGTCCCTATAGGCACTATGATAAAGACGTTTCTCGGAGGGTGGTTAGGATACCTGTTCGCTATAGTTTTCGGAATTCTTATGTATATATGTTCCACGGCTACGGTTCCGCTCGTGGATAGTTTGGTGCGTCAGGGCATGAATGCGGGAGCCGGGATGACGCTTCTGTTGATCGGGCCGGTTACCAGCTATGGGACTCTACTGGTGATAAGAAAAGAGTACGGGACAAAGGTCCTATTAATATTCCTGACATCGCTTATAATAGCATCCCTACTTCTTGGCCTCGGATTTCAGGCCCTCAAAATACACTAACTTTTCCGTTATGGGCTTATCGCCCGGGAAAAGTTTCAATAGTTCTTCATAGAGTGCTATAGATTTTTCAGGAGATCCGGTCTTCGCGTAGGCATCCGCAAGAAATGTATAGATCCCTCTGGTATTGTACTTATCGATCCGCCGGGCGCCTCCCAGTTCTTTCGCTTTTTCAAGATATACTATAGCTTCCGGATAGTCTTTTAATAGCGTCAGATAGATCTCCCCCAGCGTCATGTTAATATCGCACGATCCGGGATTATTAGACAATCCCTCCCTAAGAAACGCGATACCTTCCTGAATTTTTTTTAATCTGAAGCTGAGCCAATATCCGCCGATCACGTACGTCTTTTCATTTTCAGGGTTGAGCTTTACGGAATAAAATATCCAGGGTAACAGCTCTTTTTCGCGGTCTCCCGATATATGATAGTGCTCGGTGATATTTAAAGCGTCGGCGGTTTTTAAAAGAATATCGGCAGGTGCGATATTCTTTCTCTCCCCATGTTCTTTATGAACGGAATGGTCATGAGAATGGACGCCCGCATTTCCCTCGTCAATAAGAGCGCATTCCGCTTTATCGACATCCGCGATACCGCCGTGAAAATATAGATCTGTCTGCATATCCGAGACGTCGGACAGGTAATTCTTGAATTCGCCGAATATTTTATACAGGAGATCGCCCTTGATACCCGCGCTATTTTGATCCATATAGGCCTGGCTATAAGCGTCTATTCTATAAGAGAGCAGGAATATAAGATATAAGACAACAGTGAGAATTAAAAACTTCTTCAAATTTTTTATAGATCCTTTTTTGCGAATAAGACGGACGATATCCAAAGCAGAGCCGAAGTGTAGAGCAGGGTGTATATTGTTACGGATGACATGACCCATAGCGGTACAGGATCCCAGCCATGGACTAACCGTATCCTCAGATCGTAAAATTCGAAATGAGGCATTATATAGTACACAGCAGTAAGAACCGGCGCGAACGTTCTGTGCGGGTCGAGCAGGAGATCTCTTAGCTTTGCACCGAACCAATAGGTCAGAAAATACAGGCAGAGCGTAACTGTCATATTTGCGGATATAGTCAAAAATAGCGAGAATAATATCGAGAAGGTGCTTAACATGGCGAGGAGAAATATCGAGAATATATATATCTGTATAAATATCAGAGCGGGAGTTCCCGGGTCTTTCAGATAGACCGCTATCACGAAGAATAGATAAAATACGGTTAAAGAACCCAGGGATATGAAGAGGCTTCCTGTGAATTTACCGAGGATGACATCGGTCCTGGAGACCGGCTTACTGAGAAGAGAGTATATAGTCTTTGATTCTATCTCGGCAGGCAGTTGTTTCGCGGAGAAGGAGAGGGTTATTATTATCGAGAACAACAGAAGAATGGATAGGCCTATGTCTTTCAGATAGCTCGATACATTGGCCGCGCCAAAGAACGATTCGGTATAAAAGAATGCCATCAGTATGCCGAGAAGGATAAAAAATACATAGAAATCTTTTTTGCGGGTCAGCTCTTTCAGGGAGTATAAAGCTATTATAAGTACCTTTTTCATTTATCAGCGTTTAACGAGGTCAAAGAAGTATTTCTCCAATGAAACCCGTTCTCCTTTCTCGTTCAGCAGGTCTTTCGGCGAACCCTCCTTTAAAAGATGTCCGTCTTTAAGGATTGCCACTCTGTCCGATATGAGTTCGACTTCAGAAAGCTCATGCGATGAAAAGAATATCGTCTTTCCCCTCTCCCTAAACTTCAAAAGAGCGTTACGCATATCCATCTTCGCTATAGGATCGAGCCCGGTAGTCGGCTCATCGAGGATTAGTAAGTCCGGATCGTTAATAAGCGCCTGGGCAAAACTTACTTTCTGAAGCATGCCTTTTGAAAATGTGCGCATGAGGCGCGAAGAGCTCTTTTCGAGGTCAACCATATTGAGAAGCTCGGTCGTTCTTTTATGGATAGTCGCCTTATCTATACCGCATAATCTGCCGTAAAAATTAAGCAGCTCTACGGGCGTAAGATACCAGTAGTAAATGGCCGTTTCCGGCATATAGCCGATCATATTTCGAGAATTTGTAGAAGGCTTTTGCCCAAACAGAGATGCGGAGCCTTTGGTAGGATTTATAAGCCCCAGGATGGTCTTTATAGTTGTGGTCTTGCCGGCGCCGTTAGGGCCGAGAAATCCGTAAAGCTCGCCTTTTCGCACCGAAAAGGTCACGTCCTCTACCGCCGTCTTTCCGGCCGAGCCGTTTCCGTAGATAACCGTAAGATTAGATATATTCAGGACGTCGCTCATGAGCGCAAGAAATCCCCTTCCCCGGTATTTTATTAATATTATAGGCCCGGTAAATAGCTCTGTCAATACGTCTTTATGGTCGTATACGGAAGGTTGCGTTTTAATCGTGACGTGATATAATAGTCCTCATAAAACGAGGTGAAATATGAAGAGAGACAGAGTTGTAGTAACGTTTTTTATTTCGATAGCGATAATCGCGATCCTTATAGGAACGGCCATACGCGCTACGCATGCGCAAAATGCGAACCCTTCAGATACGACGGTACTTGCGAAATTAGACGAGGTTTTAAATAATCAAAAGTTTATAATGCAAGAGATCGCCGGCCTAAAAGAAGACCTCAGGATCATCAAGATAAGAATTACTCAGTCTCAGTAAAATCCGCATCTATCATGCGGGAAGATCGGGCAAGTTAGTGGGCGGAGAAGATGTAGCTTATATAGGGGCGTTTACGGCGGGAATCATAACATTCCTTTCGCCGTGCATATTTCCTTTAATACCGTCGTTTATCGCTTATATCGCCGGAGTATCGTATAGCGATCTCAAAGACTCTCAGGCACCAGTCCGCGCGAAAACAGTTACTCACACGGTCCTTTTTATAATAGGCTTCTCGATCGTTTTTATACTTATGGGGCTTACCGCTACAATGATAGGTAAGACGCTATTCGCGTATCAGAAGTATATAAGGATAGGAGGAGGCCTGTTAGTAGTGCTATTCGGTCTTACATTGAGCGGCATACTAAATATAAGTATATTGGAAAAAAGTTTTCATATTCAATCTAATGTCAGGCGGGCAAGCTATCTCGGATCTCTCATAATTGGAGTTACTTTTGCGGCGGCCTGGACGCCGTGCGCCGGGCCGATATTGGGTTCGATACTCGTTATAGCCGGCACCGAGGGCAGCGCGTTAAAAGGAGCGAAGCTGCTTACCGTATATTCGATGGGCGTAGGCCTGCCATTTCTTATTACAGCCCTGGCCATGCAGACATTCCTGGCGTACTTTAACCGCTTCAAAAAAGCTATGGTATATATAAATAAGGCCGCCGGCGCAATTCTCATTGTAGTTGGCATATTGATAGCTACGGATTCGCTCAATACGATAACGCAGAGGTTGACGGGTTTCTTTGTAAAATGATCGGTTAAAATAAGGAGACGATATGAGAAACAGTGTATGTATCAAAGCGCTTATTATATTGCTGCCGGTATTCATGTTATGCGCGTGCGGGCAGAGCACCGGAGCCGGATCGGCTGCTTCCGATATCAGTCTTCGCGATACACAGGGCAATACGGTGCAGCTGTCGAGCTTTAAAGGCAAAGTGATAATCCTCGATTTCTTCGCCACATGGTGTCCTCCCTGCAGGCAGGAGATCCCGGATTTTATAGAGCTCCAAAAACAGTATGGCGATAAGGGTTTCGTAATGATCGGTGTTTCGCTTACACCGGCGGAAGATGTCAAGCCTTTTGCCGAAAAACTCGGAATCAATTACACCATATTGATAGGAGATGACAAGTCGGAGGCCGCTTACGGCCCTATCAGATCTATACCGACAACGTTCGTTATAGATAAAGATTTTAATGTGGCGAAGAAATATATAGGCTTCAGAGGCAAAGAAGTATTCGAGAGCGATATTAACGAACTTTTGAATAAATAGAAAGGAAATTATTATGGACGCGAGAATAGAGAAGGCGCTGACAAAGGTAAGGGCAGGGCTGCAACAGGACGGCGGGGATGTAGAAGTAGTCTCTTTTAATGACGGAATTCTTAAGGTGCGCTTAAAAGGCGCATGTTCGGGGTGCCCGATGAGCCAGATGACTCTCGTTAATTTTGTCGAGAAAGAGCTTAAAGCCGCCATACCGGAGATCAAGAAAGTAGAAGCGGTGCGGTAAAGAACTATGAAATTAGCGCGGCCATTGATAGTTCTGGATCTGGAGACGACCGGCACGTGGGTCGAGAAAGACAAGATAGTCGAGATAGGCATGATAAAGATGGCTCCGGGCGGAGCGCGTTCGACTTATATAAAACGCGTTAACCCGGGTATACCTATACCGCCTAACGTGGTGCGTATAATAAATATCAGGGATGAAGACGTCAAAGACTCCCCCGGTTTCAAAGATATCGCTAAAGAGGTGCTGGATTTTATAGGTGATTGCGATATCGGAGGTTTCAATATCCTCAGATTCGACCTGCCATTGCTGGAGAGGGAATTTTACGACGCCGGTATGACCTTCAATCGCCGCGACCGCAATACATTTGACGCGCAGAAGATCTACCATATACACGAAAAGAGAGATCTGACAGCCGCGTATTTAATGTACTGCGGAGAAAAGCTCGAAGGCGCGCATTCGGCCCTGAACGACGCTGAGGCCACCGTGGATATCCTCGAAGCGCAGATAAAGATGTACGGCGCCGAAGCCGAAGGGGTTGATTCGCTGAGGGATCTTGACTATGAACAGAAGAGCGAGTATTTTGACAAAGAGAGAAAATTCTCGTGGTGGAACGGCGAGCTGTACCCGATGTTCGGCAAGTACGGCAGAAAGAAACACATACGCAGTATCGCCAGAGATGATCGTGAATATCTGAAATGGATACTGACGAAAGATTTTAGCGAAGATATCAAGACGATGATAAGAGATTCATTAGACGGCCGGTTCCCGCAAGCGCCTGTCTTAAAATGAAAGGAATAAAATGAAGAAACACGCTCACGTTAAAGATGCTCCGGACCGGCTACAGGACGAGCCGAATCTCGTCGGGCTTATAAATTCTTTACAACAGCAGTTAGGCGCGGTGGAGAGAAAGATAGATTCTCTCATAAGCCGGTCTCAGCCAAAACCGCCCGAGATAAAGACCTTTCCTAACAATTTACAATTTACTCCGAGGCCTCAGAATATCCCAAACCCGCAACAGGAAAACAGATCCAGGGAAAGGACGCTGCATAAGGCCGTTTGCGCGGACTGCAAAAAGGGGTGCGAAGTGCCGTTTAAGCCGAGCGGCGACAGGCCAGTTTACTGTAAGGACTGTTTTTCGAAACGCAAATCGGCGAACTCCTTTAACGCGAGGCCCAATAACAGGCCGATCGAATCAAAATTTGTCAATACGCCGCCGGCCGAAAAGAAGCCGCCATCGGAAAACAAGAAGTCTGTAGTGAAGAAGTCTGCCGGTAAGAAGAAGCCCTCGCCTAAGAAACGTAAGGCCAAAGGATAATAAGAGGGCCCCATGAATCGGCAGCACCTTGCGATAAGACTAATCGAAGCGCTTATAGGTTTATCTGGTATAATGGACACAATATGATAATAACAAAACAGAAAGATATAAAAGATATATTAAACTCACTCGAGGCTCAAGCCAGAGTGTTTATTGTCGGCTGCGGAGAGTGTTCCACGACCTGCAAGACGGGCGGGGAAGAAGAGATAAAGAAGATAAAGGAAACCCTCGAAAAGGAAGGCAAGTCAGTAACGGGCTACTGCATACCATCGGCTCCCTGCGTCGCCGCGAAAGTGAAGATGGAGCTCGTGAAGAACCGCAAGACGATCGAATCGTCCGATGCGGTGCTTGTATTGGCCTGCGGATTAGGCATACAGTCGGTAAAGGATAACCTGCGATCGGACAAATCGATCCATGTAGGCTGCGATACTCTCTTTATGGGGCAGGTGGATTCCAAGAACGCCTTTCTTGAGAGGTGTACGGCGTGCGGCGATTGCGTTATGGACCTGACCGGGCTTATCTGCCCAGTTACGCGGTGCCCCAAGTCGTTATTGAATGGTCCGTGCGGAGGCCAGGATAAAGGAAAGTGCGAAGTCGATAAAGATAAAGACTGCGCATGGATACTTATATATAACGAACTAAAAAAACAGAATAAACTCAATCTATTTAAACAGATCAAGCCCCCCAAAGATTACTCGAAATCCGTAAAACCCCGCAACCTTTCGGTATAATCAGGTATTTTTGTTAGGTATAAAAAAGGTATCTGAATATCTATTGACTTAACCAGTCTTTGTGATATAATCGTTCTACATATGAATTCGTTTAACAGAACAATCTCGATCGGAATTCAACGATCGGGATTTTTTTATTTAATTAAGCATTTTATTAAGCCAACATAAAGACGGAGAATAAAAAATGAGACGAAATAATCCTTTTATTAAGACTATATCAGTAGTCGTTATGATGTTTTTTTTAATAAATGATATAGTTTGGGCATTGTCTGCAGGTCTTCCATCTGGCGATCTCGGTACTCTGGGTGGTCAGCAAGCCAGAAATCGCATAACTAATACCGCCGAACAAAAATATGTAGCTGTTTACGGAGAGTCTCCTATCGATTTTTTAAGATTTAAAGGAAAGGCTCCGGCTATGGAAGGCATAGAAGCCGTACCGGCCGGTTACGGTAATTTGCCGGATGATCTCATAAAAGCGCTAAGTATGCGTTTTCCTGGATATGCTATCAGAGAAGAGGCATTTGAATGGTCTATGGGATATGGCGCAGGGCTCCCTATATATGCCGGAAAAACAGATGATAAGGTCATCAGAATACATACTAAATTTGTAAAATTCTGGAACCATATAAAGAAGAACGATCTATCGTATAAAGAGACTGTAAGGGGCTCGGACGATAAGTCCAGGACCCGTACAGTGAGCGTGGCATCGGAATTATTCGATCACGTGGTAAATAAAATATTTAATGGTAAATTGACGGGAGAAGACGGCATTTGGCTGTGGTTTATCGCCTCATACGCTTCTTCCGATGACTGCAGGTATGATAATGACGCGCTATTGAAGCGAATAAACAGTCTATTTGCCGATGCCGAAGCGCGGAATAAATTATTGGAACCGGAAGTGCCGCAGCTCTTGAAGGATCCCGTAGCGAAGGCCCGAGCTATCGATCTGGCGCTATTTATCAATTACCATTTCTTCTCCAGGAAAGGCGTTGAGGTCCCGGAGTTTGCGGCTACACCTGCGACG
>CAZHIO010000003.1:0-18223 GCA_964532615.1 uncultured Planctomycetia bacterium | reverse complement strand
GAAAAATCAGCAAAAATATATGTTGCCGGACATACGGGGCTTGTAGGTTCGGCCCTGCTAAGATACTTGAAGGAGCAAGGATACGAAAATATAATTTACCGAAAACCCGCAGACCTTGATCTGAGAAGGCAGGAGGCTGTAGAAAGATTTTTCGCGCAAGAGAAACCCGACTATGTTTTTTTAGCGGCTGCCCGAGTCGGCGGCATTCTGGCGAACAGCACTTATACGGCAGAATTTGTTTATGACAATCTTCTTATAGCGGCGAATATCATACATGCCGCGCACCTCTACGGCGTAAAAAAATTACTAAATCTGGGATCTTCATGCGTGTATCCCAGGTTATCTCCCCAGCCGATAAGGGAGGAAAGTCTCTTAACAGGCCCGCTCGAGCCGACTAACGAACCCTACGCGATCGCCAAGATAGCGTCAATAAAACTCTGCAGATATTACAATGAACAGTACAAGACCGATTTCATTTCGGTAATGCCCACCAATCTTTACGGACCGGGAGATAATTTTAATCTGGAGACCGCTCACGTCCTACCCTCTCTTATCAGAAAATTCTATTTAGCTAAGCTTTTACGAGAAGGCCGATATGACCTTATACGGAAAGATATTGCGTTTCTTGACCTCGGGTTTAGCCTACAGAAAAAAATATTGGCTTCCGCAGATGCGCAGATCGATGAGATATTGCGTCAATTGGGAATGGAACGGGACCGTTGCGTTATATGGGGCGATGGAAGCGTACGCCGGGAATTTCTTTATATGGGCGATCTTGCTAAAGCTTGTATTTTTCTAATGGAGAGGTATGGGCATAAAGATCTCGGGGAATGTGTCAATATAGGGACAGGTAAGGATCTGCCGATACGCGATCTGGTCAAGCTTGTAAAAGATGTCGTAGGATTCGACGGCCTGATAGCCTATGATAATTCTAATCTAACCGGAACACCCCGTAAACTTTTAGATATTTCGAAGATCACGGCGCTGGGGTGGAAAGCGGCTGTAAAATTGGAAGACGGTATAAGAAATGAGTATCAGTGGTATCTGCAGAGAAGAAAATAGGCCGGTTATTTTAATAAAGCAGAGGCTTGCACATTATTGACGGAAGAGGTTTTTACATCATTTCGTACTTCCTCGTAGTTTCCGTCCTTTAGCTCCCTGTAATCCCGAACGACTCTCGGATCTAATAGCATTCTTGATAAGAGCTTATCTTCAGGGTATCCCTTCAGAGCGTACTCTCTACCTATCTTATTGTTAATAAGATCCATCTGGGTCTCTTCTTTCGTCTTTTCGTCATCGTATGTTTCTTTTTGCTTATTCGGATCGGTCCGTTCTTTTCCCTTATCGGGATTAGCGCGCTGAAGATAGGTGCGTACGGCCAGCTCGCTTCTTCCGATAGCGTTTATCTCATGGGAGTCGGTTACTTCTTGCGAGAATCTTTGATCGTATGTTACCGCCAGAACGTAAGCCCAAAGGATATGTTTATATGCCTCCTCAGGAACGCTATCATCTCTTTCATGAGCCGCCCAGGCTTGACTGCTTGCATAATTGCGTATCTCCAGCATGCGAGGCATACGCAGGGGATTATTACAATATATGCCATACTCGTCTTCCGTAAGCCTTTCCTCCAGAACTTCCGAAATCTTTTTGAAGTCATCTTCATTCATAACGATCTTCTTCTCCTTGCCATAGGGGGCTAATAGTAACCTGCCTTTGACCCATTTTTCTTCAACCACAAACTTAGAGATTCCGGAAAAATCTATAGTTAAATCCGTAACGCCCTTCCTTACGAATTTCGAAAATCCTTTAAATAGAGGCGTAAGACTGGAAACGGTCTCTTTCGGGTGGAATATGTCTATGCGGAACGGCAATCGAAGTCGGGATGTTATCTCCAGCTCATTTCGTTTATCAGTTTTCTTTATGCTTTCGTAAGAAGACAATACCTCCGGGTGCATAAGCACGGAAGCGCCATCGATATCGAAAGCAAATTCTCCTTTTAGAATATTAACGGCTAATAGGGAAACGCTTTTAACCGTCATAAAAAAATTATTCTCTATACGGAACTCGTTTAATTTAGGGAGTGTTATTACAGAAGAAAACTCCTGCAACGACAGGATGGACGGAAAAGATATGGAAACTTTATTAAATCCCCAGTCCTTTAGCAAGACTTCCTCTTGCGCGAGGCGTTGAGCGATAAAGCCGATTAATTGCCGCGCCAAAGTATCGAGGATTGCGTCAAGGTATATATATGCGGCAATGAATATTACAGCCAGAATCATTAGCGCTACTATCAGGAAACGCTGTGAGAGTCTCATAATGGAAAGTATACTACGAATTTCCTAAAAGTAAAAGCGTATTATCGTCTATTTCTTGATCATAATACATTTGCCTACAGTCCCTTATTGGTGTATATTACACTATAGCATGTCTATTAAATCGAGAAAAAGTCGCGGAGTGAATTATCTGATAACCGGTATTTCAGGATTTGTCGCCGGCCACTATCTGGAGTACCTAAGCGAGAATAAACCGTACGCCAGAGTGATAGGGATCGATGACAGAGCCTGCCCTCATCTCTTATTAAATAATCATTTCAAAAAACAGATAAAAATCTATCGGATGTCGCTTCTTGATCAAAAGCGGCAGGAGGAGCTTATAAAAATAACAAAACCGGACTATATAGTCCATCTTGCATCGTACAGTTCAGTGGCTTTTAGCTGGAAAGAGCCGGTCCGCAGCTTTATAAATAACACAAATATATTTTTAAATATCGCAGAAGCTGTACGAAAGAGCCGTTTGAGGCCGAGAATATTATCGATCGGATCATCGGAAGAGTATGGTATGGCTAAAAAGAGCGATATGCCGCTGAAAGAGGACGCGAGATTAAACCCTATCAGCCCATATGCGGCGGCTCGTGTTTCGCAGGAGATGATATCCATGGTCTACGCTAAAGGTTACGGCCTTCCGATAGTCTGCACAAGGTCTTTTAATCATATAGGGCCGCGTCAAAGCGATGCGTTTATTGTAAGCTCTTTGGCCAGGCAAATCGTAAAATATAAAAAAGGCAAACGCGATCAAATTGTTTGCGGCGATCTCGATATAGTCAGAGATTTTATCGATGTGCGGGATGCTGTAAGGGCATACGATCTACTGCTGGAAAAAGGCAGGCCCGGAGAAGTTTATAATGTCTGCTCCGGGAATGGCCATAAATTATCCGAAATATTGAATATGCTGCAAGAGATAGCCTGTGCGCCTGTTCCGACAAGAAGAGACCGTTCGCTGGCGCGTCCGGCAGATAATCCTATAATCATAGGTTCCTGCGAAAAATTACGCAAGGAAACCCGCTTTCAAAGGAAATACGATCTGCGGCAATCGCTAACCGACATATTGGCTTATTGGGAAAATAATGAATAGCAATAAACAAAAAAAACCGTCTTATCTTCACAATATCGCTGAAATAATAAAATTTCTCCGAAAAATAAAGATCAGACCGTCCTATATAGTGCTCGGCCTGATGCTTTCATTCCTTTTGGCGTTTCTCGAGGGCTTAAGCGCGAGCCTGTTGATCCCCCTTGTCAGGGGAGCGGTTCAGATGGACTTCGGTTTTCTTAAAACCACCCCGATATCAAAACATATTTTTAAATTACTGCCGCCGCTGGTTACCAGTTCCGCGTTAGCGACTTTCATATTTTTCATGGTAGTTTTATTCCTGATAACCATGATAAAGAATGTAATCAAATACGGATACACATTGATCAATGCCAGTCAAGGGCTGAGGCTCTCCCACAATATGAGGGTAGAGATATTTGACCGATATCTTAATTGCGGTAAATTATTTTTTGACAGAAGCCATATTAGTAATCTTCAAAATATTCTGTTCGTTCATTCGGGCCGGCTGATAAGCATAATAACATCTTTCGAAAGTTTTATTGAGAAGTTCATCACGTTGACAATTTATTTTATTATAATGTGTAAGATATCATGGAGCATATCCGTAAGCATGCTGTTTATCTTCCCCGTTACATACTACCTAATGCAGGGGCTGATCAAGAAAATCGGGGAGACATCGCTTGCTTTGATCAAAAAAAGTAACGAGATACACAGAAAAGCTTATAATTTGCTGACCTGCATACCTCTCATAAAGGCCTACAATAGTGAAAATATGGAGAGACGAAAATTTAATTATTTGAGCGAGACCATGTCTAAGATGGATTTTAGCATCGATAAAAAAAACGGCCTTATAGGCCCGATACAGGAGTGCATATCTTTCGCGGCTATGATGCTCATGGCTTTATACATGTTTTTTTTGGTCACACAGGGCAAATCCAACATAATCAATTTTATGATCTACTTCTATCTTCTGAAAAAAGTGATGTCTTATAGCGGGATATTTAACGAGTTTAAAATGTCCATAGTGAGAGTGACCGGAAGTTTATACGAGGTTCAGGAGATCCTTAATGACAAGGATAAGTTTTTTATTACGTCCGGGGACAAGGAATTCACAGGGCTAAAAGAGGGCATCGAGGTAAAAAATTTATTTTTTTCGTACACTCCCGATACCTCCGTCCTAAAAGGGATATCATTGTATATAAAAAAGGGCGAAGTTACGGCTATCGTAGGGCCGAGCGGTTGCGGTAAGACTACGCTGATAAGCCTGCTCCTGCGTTTTTATGATTGTCCGCCCTCATCGATATTCGTGGATGGCACCGATATAAGAGATCTTTCGTTTAAGTCGTTAAAAAAGCATATAGCTATCGTTAGTCAGGATACGCTTCTTTTCCATGACACCTTGAAGAGCAATCTTATTTACGGATTACATGAGGATGTCTCGAAAGAGAGGATGGATGATGTTGTTAAGCGAGCGCGCTTATATGATTATATTAAAAAACTACCAAACGGTTTCGAGACTCAGATAGGGGAGAGAGGCGTTAAGCTTTCCGGCGGCGAAAAACAGAGACTGTCGATCGCAAGAGCTCTCCTTAAGGACTCCGAAATATTGATCCTGGATGAAGCTACGAGCTCGCTGGATTCCATCACGGAAGGCCTGGTGCATGAAGCCATCGAAGAAGCTATAAAAAACAGGACGGCGATCATCGTTGCGCATAGGCTTTCTACCATAAAGAACGCGGATAAGATTATCGTTATTGAAGACGGCAAGATCGTGGAAGATGGCACACTAAGCGAATTACTTGCCAAAAAAGGGAATTTTTATTCTTACTGGCATGCGCAGAGATTTGACTGATCTTACAGGAGATTGAGCTTATAAAACAAGAGCTATGCCCCGATGAATAAATCTTTTGTATCAGTGGTAATTCCGGTTCTAAATGACAGCGAACGCCTGAAGACATGTCTTGAGGCGTTGGATAATCAGACATATCCTATAAACCTCTTTGAAGTCATTATTGTGGACAACGGCTCGACGGATGATGCGAAAAAAGTTTGCATGGAATGCGGGGGATGGAGAGACCGAATCCAGATACCGAATACCGAGCGTTCTACGATCTATCTGTTCGAGCATGTGCGCGGCCTGCATCGCGCCCGCAATACGGGCATCACGGCCGCAAAAGGAGAGGTCCTCGCCTTTACGGACGCGGACTGCATTCCCGCAAGCGACTGGATTGAAAAGGGCGTCGCCGCCGTATTGGCGACTCCCAATTGCGGTTTGGTCGCGGGCAGAATAGACGTATTTGCGAAAAATCCCGGCCGGCCGACCGCGGCAGAACTTTTTGAGATCATAACCGCTTTTCGCCAGAAAGAGTACATAGACAGATGGCATTTCGGCGCGCCGGCGAATGTTTTTACAAAAAAAGAGGTCATGGAGAAAATCGGTCTGTTTGACGGAACGCTTCAATCCGGAGCGGACGTGGAATGGGGGCAAAGAGTCTTTGCGGCAGGATTAAAGCAGATTTACGCTGACGATGTAGTCGTGAAACATCCGGCAAGGCGCACTCTCGGCGAATTATGCAAAAAACACGTCAGGGTTGTCGGCGGCCTGTATGATATTCAGAATAAGCAGGGCTATAGTTTAAAGAGATTTTTTACGGATTTAAAGGATGACTGGCCGCAGGGCAGGGACTTCATAAATATTTTAAAACGGGAAGATTTGGGAAGTTTTCATCAAAAACTCCGCATATCTATGGTAATGTTATGCGTGAAAGCGGTAAGAATATTCGAAAGGCTAAAGAAGAAAATGAAATGAACCCGCCCCCGTTACTTGAATAGTAATTTACAGTTGACTAATTAATGACTAAATGGTAAAGTGTAGTTGGCTGTTATAAAGGAGATTAAGAATGCTTGAGGAGCTGTTTTATCTTCACAAAAAGGCGGTGGAGGGCCTTCCGCTCACGTTTAAGCGATATCTCTACGGAAGCGTTGAATGGGACTCACCTTGTCTCTGCGTTTCCGGCTCGCGCGGTGTGGGAAAGACTACCATGCTGCTGCAGCATTATCAGGAACGGTATGGAGATGTGGAAAAGTGTCTCTACATATCGGCCGACAATATCGAGGTTTCCGCGTTGGGCCTTTTCAACACGGCGAAGGAATATTTTAAATATGGAGGCGCCGCGCTTATCATCGATGAGGTCCACAAATATCCCGGCTGGCAGATCGAGCTCAAGAACATCCTGGACATTTTCAAGAACAAAAAGCTCCTCTTTTCCGGAAGCTCTTCGCTTGAACTGCAGACGGGGAAGGCGGACCTTTCCCGAAGGGCGGTCTATTATCACCTGAAGGGCCTCTCTTTCCGGGAATATCTGGAACTGAAAGAAGGCATTAAGCTGCAAGCGCATAGTCTGGACAATCTGTTAAACGCCCATGTTAAGATTGCCCAGGGCGCTATTTCAGAGCTGCCGGTCCTGAAATATTTCAGGGATTATCTCGTTTCCGGTTATTATCCTTTTTTCATGGAGGGGGAGAAGACTTATCTTTCCAGGGTATTGAATGTTATTGAGAAAGTTCTTTATGAGGATATCGCCGCTTTGGCCAATATGAAGCGCTCCAATATCCAGGCGCTCAAGAAGATGCTTTGGGTGATCGCGACATCCGTTCCTTTTACCGTCAATATCAACAGGATGTCGAGGGAGCTTGGCCTTTCGAAGGAATACGTTTATACCTATCTTGAATATCTGGAAGGGGCAGGGCTCGTCAGTTCGCTTCGTTCGTCCGCGAAGGGATACAAACTTGCCCGTAAACCGGAAAAGCTATTCATGGAGAACACAAATCTTCTTTTTGCGATCAACAATTACTTAAGATCTGAGGGCGAACAGGGAATGGTCCGGGAAACGTTTTTTGTGAATCAGCTCAAGGATCTTGCGAAGATCGCGCCCGCGGATGCCGGTGATTTTGTGGTTGATGGAAAATATAATTTTGAGATCGGCGGGAAGAGCAAGGATTTCAAGCAGCTTAATGGCCTTAAGAACGCCTATGTTGCCGCCGACCGGATCGAGATCGGACAAGGGAACAAAATACCGCTTTATTTGTTCGGATTTCTGTATTAGAAAGGATATTAACTGGTCGCTGTCCCTAGTTAAAGAACAATAGAAAGAGGTAACAGGCGATGGGGCTTAAAGACAGAGAAATTGACGTTACGATAGTAATGCCGTGCCTGAATGAGGAAGAGGCGCTGCCTTATGCTATCCAAAGCGCCAAAGAGACGCTGGCAGAGCTAAATAAGCTCGGGTTTTCAGCTGAGATCCTCATCTCCGATAATGGCAGCACGGACGGCAGCCGGGAGCTCGCCGAAGCGGCGGGATGCAGAGTGGTGAATTGCCCGGGAAAAGGCTACGGAAGCGCCCTCATCTTCGGCATCAAAGCTGCGCTCGGGAAGTACATTGTCATGGGTGACGCGGACGGTTCCTACGATTTTGGGGAAGCAGTCCCCATGGTGTTGAAATTAAAGGAAGGTTATGATCTGTGCATGGGCTCGCGCTTTAAAGGAAGGATCATGCCGCACGCGATGCCATGGAAGAACCACCACATAGGCAACCCCGTCCTCACGGGATTATTGAATATATTTTACCGCTCGGGCCTTAGCGATGCCCACTGCGGCTTGAGGGCCTTTACCAGAGAGGCGTTCAACAAAATGCGGCTCACCTCTCCGGGGATGGAATTTGCCAGCGAGATGGTGGTGAGGGCCGCGCTCCTGGGTCTGAAACGCACCGAAGTCCCGGTCACGCTTTATCCCGACAAGCGCACGCGGCCGCCGCACCTAAAGCCCTGGCGCGACGGCAAACGGCACGTGAAATTTCTCCTTACCTACGGGCCCATGTGGCTCTTCTTTCTGCCGGCGCTTGGCATGATGATCTTCGGCGCTCTTGTCTTTGTAAGGATCCTTTTTACGCCGCCCTATCAGACATTTTCATTCGGAAGCCTGCGTTTCGGAGACCACTGGATGGTCCTGGCAGGGGGGATCTTTTCGGTCGGTTTTCAGGTCGCCATCCTCGGCATGATAGCCCTTATCTACCGCGTTCAGCAAGGCCGGATACCGGCATCGCCTTTCGCAAGAAAACTCCTGTGCTCTTACCTCACAAGCCAGAATGCCTTATTCCTGGGCATCGGGTTCATTATATCCGGACTCGGGATCACGGCCTACGTTTTTTATGAGTGGCAAAAATCCGGTTTCGGCCCTCTTTACAGGCTCCGCGAAATGATCATCGCTACGACATTATTGACCTGCGGCCTGCAGACGTTTTTCGGAGTGATCCTTACGGCGGTGATAAGCGGCAAAAGCGCGGATGGGGGTATAGCATATCGGCCTTGACAAAGGTAATGATTTATGGTTTACTATATAGCAGAGTTCACTAATTGGTAAACTCTGCTATATAGGAGATAAATATGTACATACAAGAAAAAAAACTCATAGCTGAAGCAGGTAATGTTCTAAAAGAACAGATCCCGTTTCTCTCCAATTGGAAACTGTCGTTTGAAAAAAAACATCCGCAAACAGCAGTTGATATAGTGGCCTCCGCCAGTTATAAGAATGAGATATATCGTTTCTGTATTGAGGCAAAGGCCGCGGGGTATCCCCAGTATATTCGCGCAGCCGTGGCTACATTAAAGAAATTTATGGAAGACAATCCTTCGCATTGCCCGCTTATAGCTGTTCCGTTTATAAGCGAACAAGGGAAAAGGATATGCGATGAATATGGCATCGGTTATCTTGATCTTAGCGGGAACGTAAAGATATCGTGTGGAAGCGTATTCGTCCACACCCGGGGAGCCGCGCGGCCAAAAGGAGCGCCGATAGCAAGCCAGTCCATATTTTCGCCGAAGTCGGCGCGTATTACTAAACTTCTTCTCAGCCGGCCGTCCGCGAGGTGGATGCAGAGAGATATCGCTTCTCATACAGCGTTAAGTAAAGGCCTTATTTCGCGGGTTGTAGCTAAAATGATTGAAACCGGGTATGTCATAAGAAAAGATAAGGAATTGGCGTTGGCGAACTTTGACGATCTGCTTTCCGCGTGGATTGATTCTGAAATGAAACGCCGTGAAAGAAAGAGGCATTATTACGTATGGGCGCAAAATCAGCCCAAATTAATGAAGATGATATCTGCCGCGCTTTCGAGCCGAAAGATTAAATATGCCTTTACACAGGAAGCGGGAGCTTCGCTAGTGGCACCTTTCGCCACATTCGATATCGTGTCGGTCTATGTTGAATCGCTTGACAATTTTCCCGAAAAAGCTTTATCCGCTTCCGAAACTGACAAGGCTTTCAATATTACGCTTATCGAAGCGCCCGATCAATATATCCTGGCCTCGGCTCAAAACAAGGGCGGCATGATGGTTGTGGATAATCTGCAGCTTTACGCGGATCTTAAAAAGAACCCCCTGCGAGGCGAAAAACAGGCCGGTCATATTTTGAAGATTCTTAAGAAGGGATTAAAGTGAGGGGCAAGGCATTTGAATATTATTCGCCGATTCATTTAGGCAAACTTAAGAAGATATTGGCTGACATCTATACCGCGTTTGGCGGTGTATCAAAAAATCTCTATTTGGTCGGCGGCCTTGTGCCCGATCTTTTGGTGAAAAATAAACTATCCTACCTTAGAGAATATCTGGGTACGCTGGATATAGATCTTGCCATAAAATTTGCCGTCTCTGAAAAAGGTAAATACAAAAACTTGTATAATATTTTGCGATCCATGGGCTTTGAGAAACAAAAGACAGCCGATGGCATGGATGTTATGAACCACAGTTTTATCAAATATGAAAGCGGATATAAGCCCATAGTGCTGGATCTGATAACAGATGATAAGTTCAAGCCTGCTGCCGATAAATTGAAGGAGATAGCGCCTAACGTGGATGCCGTTAAGTTTCGCGGCGTATACCTGGTGTTTAATGACTTTGTTGCCGTAGATCTTGGAATGGCCGGAGCGAAAAAATCTGTTCGAATAAAATTGCCTAATATAATACCTTTCTTAACACTGAAGGCTTTTGCTTATTCGGATGAAAAGAACAGGGCCGCTAAGGACGCGTATGATATATGGTACACGATAGTCAATTTTAAAGAAGGCCCGGTTTCCGTAAAGGAAGAGCTATTGAAATACAAAGGCAACAAGGATGTTCTGGATGCTTTTAAGGCGATATACCGGTGTTTTAATAATGAATCTTCGCTAGGCACAAAAGATGTCGCCGATATTCTTACTAAACGATATGGACTGGAAAGAGTTTTCGCTAATCAGGAAATAATCGCGCCGATGAAAAATTTGAAATCTAAATAGTATAATCTATGGCTTTATGGGCAGGGTCGTAGGCGTTTTTCGACGGTGATTCTTACGGCGGTGATAAGCGGCAAAAGCGCGGATAGGGCATAATGGCTACCAGCGATTCCAAATTTCAATCGGATCAGATGTTTGATAAAACAATAACTGCCAAAATCTATAACTTCGGGAAGAAGTTGGTCAGCAGCGAGTATATGCCGAAAGACCATGTAAAAGAATTTGTCTCACAGATCCAGGCTGGACAGATCGCCGTGGAACTTGGTTCAGGCAATCGACGGTTGCGCCAGGATATAGTTACTATAGATCTATTTCCGTTCCCGAACGTGGATATCGTGGCAGATATCCTAAAAACCCCTTTTCCCGATAATTCGGTGGATTTTATTATTCTTGATACTGTTCTGGAGCACGTTCCCGATCCTTTTAAAGTTATCGCAGAATGCCGCAGGATCCTGAAACCGGGGGGCAAGATGATATGCATTACGCCGTTTGTATTTCCTTATCATGGATACCCAAAGCACTACTATAACTTTTCTGAAGACGGGCTTCGCTATATCTTTCGGGATTTCTCTGAATGCAAAGTAGAAATGAATATGGGGCCCACCTGTGCCCTGGTTAATTTAATGTCAGAATATATCGGGGTTGCTTTTTCCGGAAACAACAAATTCATGTATACGTTATTCAAAGGACTGGCGCTTGTGCCGATTTTCCTGCTCAAATATATTGATATATTCTGGGCGCGTTCAAAAAACGCAAAAAGGGTCGCAAGCCATTTGTGTGTTTTAGCAGTCAAATGAACCGGTATAGCCGGGCAATTTTTAACATAGGATATCATGAATAAGCCATGGCTCTCGGTTTTGATGCCGGTGTATAACGGCGAAAAATTTATTCAGGCAGCGCTGGATTCCGTGCTGGCGCAGGGCGATAGAGATATTGAATGCATAGTAGTGGATGACGGCTCTACCGATGCCACCGTATCGTTAGTGAATTCATATAAAGAAAAAATTCCCATAAAGTTTTTCCAGAAAGAGCATGCCGGCAACTGGGCGGCAAATACAAATTATGCGCTGTCCGCGGCAACCGGTGATTACGCCTGCATTCTGCATCAGGATGACCTTTGGCTGGAAGGAAGATCAAGGGTTATCAAGGGCTTGATTGAAAAACATCCGGAGACAAACTTATTTTTAAATCCCTCCTGGTTTATAGACGAAAAAGGGAAGCGCTTAGGTTTATGGCGGTGCCCGCTTCCGGCATATCCGGCAGTGATAAACGCGGAATTGATGATTGAGCGGCTTCTTATCCAGAATTTTGTATCCATTGTCGCTCCTGTTTTTAAAAGAGAGCCGGCCTTGAAAGCGGGGGGATTAGACGAAAAACTCTGGCTTACGCCGGATTGGGATTTCTGGCTGAAGTTGGCGGCATCGGGGAAAATCATGTACTATCCTGATCCTCTTTCAGCATTTCGCGTCCATCGGATATCTCAAACGATTATCTCAAGCAAAGATATTATTGATTATTCCGGGCAGCTCAAAATAGTTTTAGAAAGACATTTGCAGGGGGGGGGCTATATCCGAAGATGTTAAAAAGAAAATCAAAAAGATCGCGGAGTTTTCCGTAGAAATTAATAGCGTCCTGGCCGGTTTATTGCACGGACACCGGGCCAATATTTTCAGATTAGCTATTCCCTTTGTAGCTCTTGGCCCATCCGGATGGCGCAGGTTTTTTCGTGATTCGCGTATCATGGAAAGAGTGTCTGCAAGGGCAGGCCTTTATGGGTATAATCGGGTTCATGACATAGCGCATGCCTGTCCGTTGGTAGGCAGTAGGTAGAAGGATCGGGAGTGAGAATGCCTAAAATCAGTTGCTCAAAAGATATCTGCCGGAATATTTTTATAGCTATTTTAGCCGGCATTGTTATTATTAAATTCGTGCTGATCGGGAAAAGCGATGTTATCGCTCATCCCAAAGACATGCTGCAGTATATTTTGATGGCCGGGCAAAAGGTCTGGTTTCCCGGGAATTTGCAAACAGCTGTATCTGTTTATCCTCCGGGATACCCTCTTTTTATTCTACTTTCCAACCTCTTGAAGATCCCTTTAAGGATGAGCCACGAGATATTTTATGCCTTCTCTAACCTGTTATTGATTTACGGGTTCCGGTCGCTGAAGATACCCAGATGGATTTGCGTCTTAAGTTTTTCTGTGCTGACTTTTCATCTGTATGTTTTTTGGTACTTTAATTCGGTGTTTAGCGAATGCCTGGTTATCAGCCTTTACCATATTCTGGTCGCGCTTACGATAATAGTGCTCACCAGGAGAAAAACATCAAGCAGGCTCTCTATTTGCCTTTTATGCGGCATTGCCATGGGGTTTATTTTGATCACAAGGCTTGAGTTTTTTGCCGTTTGTCTCTGCTATTGCCTGGCGGCATTGCTGCTTTTAATAGAAGGGAGGAAAAATCTTATTCCCGCGATACGCAGGATATCTTATGCCGTAATTATCCCGATCGCGGTCGCCCTGTCACTGGTAGCTGTTACGTGCGGTTTAAACAGGCACTTTCTCGGGGTTCCCGCCTTATGTTTGACCGAAACTAAAGCGTTTCGCAGCGTTTATTCCCAGCTGATGAGCATAAGCGTCGATTTCGGCGATCAAGAAGCCGATAACAGGCTTATAAATGCGATGATAACAAGGAAGCAGCTCAGAGAAGCTTATAAAGTGAGCCCCACCCTTAAGGGCCTGGAGCCGTCGATCGAATCTTCGCTGCATCAAAAAATAATATTTCTGGCCCGGAAACCGTATACTTTAGATGATACCGCAAATATGGAAATAGCTTCGGGCGGTTTAACTTGGTCGATATGGGAGGCAGCCATTCAGCATAATGATGAGCCTTACCGGGTTTTTGTTGCCATAGACGGCGAGCTGAAAAAAGCATTTTATGAAAATATTCTGGTCAAAAAAGAAAAACTTTTTAATTTCTCGCCGGAAACCTTAAAGGCGACGACAAGGTCAGCGGCAATGTCTTTTAGTAAGGTCACCGGCTACCTGCTATTCCCTTCATATATAGACTTATCCATTAAAGATGACCCCCGGGTCACGCCCGCGATCGCCTCCATATTTAATGAAGTGGCCAACCGGAGGCTGTCAAACCTGGGGAATAGAAACCTGGCCCTGGAACGATATTTAACCAAAACAAGCAGAAAGATCCGTCTTTTGAACATAGTGGGAGTTATTTCCTTTTTCATTTTAGCAGTCTATTATTTCATGCGCCGGAAGCACCCGCCGTCCCTAAAAAAATACATATTCGCCGTCACTTTTATTTTCCTGCTGATCCTGTCCCGTCTGATTCTTTATACATTAATCGACGTATTTTTCTTTCCTGCCCGGCTTAGGTACGTGTTTCCCGGTATGCCTTTATTGGCAGGGGTATCGGTAGCGAATATATTTACAGTCTTAAAATTGCTCTCACGGCGGTGGTAAGCGGAAACAGCGCGGATGGGGCATAGGACAGAGTGTAAGGCAATAGATAGGGATAGCGCCCATTTGTTTATTGACATCCTGTGAAAGTTCGATATAATGGATTTGTGTCCAAAAAATAAGAAAGTTGAGGTTATTATGTTAAGAGAAGTGTTTTATACCACGTGCCGGCAGAGAATTTTGTATTTTTTGCTATCTCATCCCGGCCAGCAACATTACGACAGGGAGATATCAAGAATTGTCAAAACAGGAAGGGCGTCTACTAATTACGCGCTTAGAAGTTTAATGGATACGGGGATTGTTCAGAGGGAAAAAAAAGGAAGAATGTATTTTTACTATGTTAGCCCGGAGGATCCGATTATAAGGCAACTGAAGGTAACGCAGAATCTTATAAATATTAGCCCGTTGGTAAATAAGTTGAAGGATGTTTCGCTAAAAATCGTTCTTTATGGAAGCGCCGCTTCCGGTTTAAATCACGCGGAAAGCGATATCGATTTATTTATGCTTACCCGGGATGTCAAGACAGCCAAGGATATAATTTATAGAAGCCCGCTTAAAGAGAGGCTTCAGCATGTAATCGCGACTCCGCAGGATATGGTTAAATTAAAAAAGGATAACCCCGTATTTTATAAAGAGGTTTCAGGAGGGATAATCCTTTATGAGAGCAAAGAATGAATATTGAATTCCAAAAGGCGATAGAGAAAAAGCGCATACTGCCTTTTCCGCAGGGGAAGCGCCAGGTAAAAAAGGAGATTGAAGAAGCCGAAAGCGATCTTGCCGAGGCCAGCAATAGATTTGAGAATAAAAAATATAAGTATGCGACTATCAATGGCTATTATTCCATGTTTCACTCTGTCAGGGCCTTGATTTATTCCAAAGGGTATCGCGAGAAGAGCCACTATTATCTGCTGGTTGCTTTAGATTGCTTTTTTGTGAAAGACGGCCTTATATCTGAGTCTATGGCGTCCGAATTTCATGATGCCATGGTCCTCCGGGAAGATGCCGATTACCACGGAAATTTCACGATAGAAGGGGCAATCTCGATATTAAAATCAGCAAAAGAGTTTTTATCTGTTTCCAGAGGGATATTAAAAATAAAGTAAGTAGGTCGCCGTTCTCCGCTTTCCTTGGAAGCGGTTTTAAGGGCTCAGCAAAAAGCCGATCTTATGGGTGTTAAAAACGCCCATTTTCAGTCCGGCAGCATTATGAATATAGTATTTCCGCCTGATTCATTTGATTGCGTTCTGGCGTTATCATCGCTTCACCATCTTAGCGATGCGGCCATAATAGGTCTTTTGCAGAAGAGCATGTTGTGGCTTAAGCCGGGAGGCGCGTTTTTCTCTATTAACCCGAGCGATCGCAGGCTTGTGGGATTATTCCGGTATTTTTTCATGGAAAAATACAAAGAACTCCATTCTCCGGATGAGCGCGAACTTAATATAGGAGAGATAAAGCGGGTTTTTCTATCAGCGGGGTTTAAGAAAATCTCGGTATATTACTCCGATTATTTTTTAAAACCTCTCGCTTTTCTTCTTCCGAAATTGCCAAAACCGGTCGTTTTTTTTGCATCAATGGCAGATTCATTTTTGTTGGCGATGCCGTTATTAAAACATTTCGCTTCCGGTTTTTGTATCGTGGCGCATAAAGACGCGCAGGTATAATATGGGTAGGGTAAACAGCGCGGATGGGGCATAGGACAGAGAACATGGAGCATAAAAAAGAAAGCCATTTAGATTTTTATAAAAGATGGGGCGCGCTGGAAAGGCCTTATCTTCAGTGGCAATTCGAACAGTTCTCCGATTGTATCGGACAGAGAATAGCGGATGTCGGCTGCGGTATCGGGAATTTTGTCGAGTTCCTTCGTGATAAAGAGCTCTATTTGGGCTTCGAGCCGGACGCAGAGTTGGCGGAGGAATTTAAAAGATCGCATAGGGGGGGGCGGAAGAATATCGCGCTGGCAAATAGCGGTGACATTACCGCGGCCGGAGCCGCAGAAGAGATGCGGCTTAATAAACTGGACACGGTCATCTGCGTCAATGTGTTGGAGCACATCAAAGACGACAGGCGTGCGCTTGAGAATATGGTTAGCGGAGTCAATGATAACGGCCATATATGCATTATAGTTCCGGCCATGCCGGGATTGTACGGCTCACTGGATGCGCTGGATAATCACGTGAGGAGATATTCGAAAAAAGAGCTGTTGCTTTTGGCCGGGGGGCTGCCGGTGGATATCGTCAGTTGTTATTACATGAATTTTATCGGAGCGATAGGCTGGTTCATAAAAGGCAGGATCTTAAAGGAAAAGACGCAGAAAGACGCGAATTACGGAATTATTAATTTTCTTCTGCCGGTTATCTCTTTTGTAGAGGGGCTTGTCAAGCCACCCTTCGGGCTCTCTCTGGTGATGATACTTCAAAAAGAGCGGGTGAAATGAAAAATCAAATCATATTCCGCGACATCGCCCTTATCACCTGTTCGGGCACATTTGAAGAGGAGATGCTGAGACTCTGCCTTTTAACTCTGCGTAAATATAACCGGACCTGCGAAATACGGTTTTATACGCACGGCGTGAGTCCGCGAAAGCGGGAATGGCTGACCCGGAAATTTAATTTAAACATATCGGATCTTAGCGATAAAGATTGGGTCGAGCGGGAGCAGGCATCTAAAATCTATAAAATAAAGGAGCTGGGTTTAGTTGATGGCGACAGGGTGCTTTTTCTGGACGCTGATCTGGTATTCAGGGATGATCCGTTTAAGGTCTTTGAGGAGGATTTTGATGTCTTTGTCACTTCGCGCTATTATGCATATCCCTATCCGCTTAATGCCGGCGTCTGGGGGTTTAAATATAACGATAACTCAAGGAGATTCCTGGAATTTTATCTGGAGCAGGTAACGAGCCCCGACTGGGACCCGCTCGTCACTTTATATAATAGATATTCTCATACCGGACGATGGCTGGACCAGGATTTCCTCTGTGTGTGGTTCATGATCGGCCTGCTCAAATCAGAGGGGAAGATCAGCGTGCCCTGGCAGGAAGATAAAGAATTACTGGAAGCGCTTCGCAAAGCAGAACTGCCTTTTGACGTAAGGATGTATGACGCGGGGCCCGAGTATAACTACGCTCCGGCCACGATATTGGGCACGAGGGAAGAGATAGTCACTGATGTGAGGGCTAAGCTTAAAGACAAAGAAACCAAAATAATACATCTTAAAGGCCTGCTCCATTCCAGGAAATATCTTACCCGGTTAGGCCTGTACAGGTTCGGTTGGGCGCAGCGATTAAGTCAAATCGTGTTTCATAGATAATCGCGGATGCGTTTTGTATAACGAGAATAAAAGCATTTCAATGTGTGTGATAACCAGGAAATGAAATATGGACGACAAAGAAAGCGGCGTTAAATTCTATTTCTACATAGACAAGAAACGCTGGCCCAAGGCAGAGATCCCGCAGGATATGGATAATTTTTGGGGATGGCTCTGCTCTTCGACAGAGCCCAGATGGCGCGGGGTTTACTGCTGGATTATTCAGACTTATTTACATTTAAAGATGAGCGGATTTCCCTGCGAGATAACAGATGAATTGCCTTCCGAAGGTGTCGTGATCGCGCATACATTTTCTTTATCGCGCCGGCTGCGCTCTAAGAAAAACAGAATCCTAGTTTGCATATTGTCCGATAAGTTGTACGCGGCTCCGCACCTTGTCAACCGCTACGCAAATTTATATGTCGTTCAGAATCCATTACAGACAAAAGATATAGGCAACAGTATCTTTATCCCCTATTGGCCGCAGCCGAACCTGATACCGCGCGATCCCGGTCGCGGAGATAAGTTTGAGAATATATCCTTTTTTGGGTATGGAATGGATGACAAAATCATTAGAGACGTTTGCGTCGATTTGGGGTTAGAATTTAACAAATTTAACAGGAACTATCGGGAAAAATGGAACGACTATAGTTTTACTGACGCTATCGTCGCTGTGCGCGATTTTTCCGAAGGTCATATTAGTAAGCCGGCGAATAAGCTTTATAATGCCTGGCT
>CAZHIO010000002.1:13024-21396 GCA_964532615.1 uncultured Planctomycetia bacterium | reverse complement strand
ACAAGTCTCCGTAATAGGAGAGGTGAAGAATCCGGGTAAATACGAATTACCGGGTGAAAAAGATATGACTCTTATGCAGGCTATAGCAATGGCCGGAGGATTCACGAAATTCGCCGATCTGACCAAGACAAAAGTGATGCGCTTTGAGAATAATAAGAAGAAGACCATAGTCGTAAATGTGAAGAATATAACTGAAAAAGGCGACAAGGATAAGGACATTATCCTGCAGGCTGAGGATATAATAGTAGTGCCTGAGAGTTTCTTCTAAAAAGAGGGCGAGATGGATTTAACTTCATTGCAGGAAGATCTTCATATAAAGGAATATATCGATGTTATAAAACGCAGGCGTGATATTGCCGTTATATTTTTCACGACCGTCGTTTTAGTAGTTGCTATAGGCAGTTTTCTTATGCCTCCCGTCTATCGCGCCACAGTTACGCTTCTTATAGATCCCGAAAGCCCCAATGTCCTCACTACCAGCAGTATGGTTATGCAGTCGCAAGACTATCTCTCCTATAAAGAATATTTCCAAAGCCAGGTCGAGATAGCGACATCGTATAGCCTGGCAAAAAAAGTTTTCGATGATCTCGAGATGGGGAAGTCAAGGAAATACGCGCGGGCGAAAGAACCGATTAAGTTATTTTTAAAGACCATAAAGGTTGAGCCGGTGCGCGATACGCGGCTTCTGAAGTTTAGCGCCGAAAACAGGGATCCCGAGTTGGCCGCTAAGATAGCGAATCACATGTCGGAATTATACGTAATGCGCAATCTGTATTACATAAGTAAGAGCGAGATACTGAATCTTTTAAAAAATGAATACCTGAAGCTCGATTCAAGGGCCACAGAGCAGGCCAAAGTTTATAAGGACGGTCATCCCGAAATGATAAAAGTAAAGAACGAGATGTCCGATATCCTTGACCGTATCGAGCGCGAGAAAAAGTCCGTCTATGACTATAACGATATCGAGCAGTACTTGAAGCGGGGTTCTCAGCATGAGCTATCGGGTTTTAAAGCCAATAACATAAGCATTCAGGACCCTGCCCAAAAGCCGGTCACTCCGATAAAGCCGAAAAAGAGACTGAATATTCTATTATCTATTATCATGGGTCTGTTCGGAGGCTTAGGATTAGCGTTCTTGCTCGAATATCTGGATGATAGCGCGAAGACCGTTGAAGACGTGGAGACGGTGATGAAATGGCCTTTCCTGATCAGCGTGCCGGATATCGGATGCGGAGAAGAAGCTAATGATACCGAAAAAGATCTATTGGTCCATTCTAAGCCCAAAGATCCGATCGCAGAGGTATACAGGTGCTTAAGGACACGGATATTTTTTTCTTCTACGGAAGAAAGGCCTTTGCATAGCGTTATGATAACCAGTCCGGGACCGCAAGAGGGGAAGACAATAACCCTATGCAATCTCGGAATTGCAATTTCCCAGAATGGGAAGAAGGTGCTTTTGGTTGACGCCGATATGAGAAAACCACGCCTCAATAATGTATTCGCAAAAGATAATAAGACGGGTCTGAGTAATTTTTTATCCAATCAATGCTCTTTTAGCGAGATCGTTCAGAAGACAAGCATAGACCGCTTATCTATGGTAAGCGGAGGGCTGCCTCCGCCAAACCCTTCCGAGCTTTTGTCCAGCCATAAAATGAAAGAGTTTATAGAAAAGGCTAAAGAGTCTTTCGATGTCGTTCTGTTTGATACTCCGCCTATAGGGTTGGTTACGGACGCTGCCATAATCTCAAGGGTTATGGATGGGTCTATAATGGTGGTGCAGAGCGGCAAGACCTCCAAGAGGATCCTTTCGCATGTGTATAAGCTATTGATCGATGCGAAGGCTAATGTCATAGGTATATTGCTTAACAGAGTCTCAATGACCGGCAAAGATTACCAATATTACGCATATTACCGGTGATGTCCCTATCCTTAATATAAGACGGCGTAGACTCATTCAGGGCAAGTGAATAACTTGCCCTTTCTTTTTTTTAGGGGTATACTATCTGAAAACAGGCATTCTAAAAATCCGGGAGGATATTATGACAGGCAAGAAGAGTATATTGTTCTTATTAATGTCACTTCTTTTAGTAAGCGGATGTTGTCAGAGCTCATGCATCGGTCCGGATAAAGATGCCGCTGTGAAGATAAATAACTACACCATCTCCCGCGTCGAGTTCGATCAGGAGTTCAAGGCCTCCGCCTACGGAAAGAACGATACGCCGGAATCCCGTCAGCAGTTCTTGAACACTCTGATAGACCGTAAACTTATATTACAGTACGCCCAGAAAGAGGAGCTCGATAAAGAGAAGGGTTTCCTGAAGATGATAGAGAAATTCTGGGAACAGTCTCTATTAAAGACAGCTCTGGATAAGAAGACAAAAGAGGTGATGGGCGCCTCTCCTGTGAGCGATTACGAGATCAGGACGGCGTACGATAACATGATAAAGAAAGATAAGACCGACGAATCTTACGAGAGCGCTTATATGCGCATAAAATGGGATCTCGTCAGAGTCAGGGAGAATAAACTGATAGACGACTGGATCGCCGACATGCATAAGAAGGCGCATATATCCGTAAATAAAGATATCCTGAAAGAGAAAAAATAGGGGAGAGCATATGGAAAAAGCCGATGTGACACTTTACAAGACGCGCCGAAGAAATTATATGATCGATAAGAAGTTCCAGACGAATTTTATACTCAAGTTCTGTCTGCTTGTGACGGGAGCCGGATTCTTTTCGCTGATCGTGCTCTACTCTCTGTCGAATAAAGCCACGACCGTATCGTTCCTGAATTCCCGCGTCGTAGTGCAGAGCACGGCTGACTTCATCTTCCCGCTATTGATACAGACGCTTATCGTCGCTACCGTGCTGGTCAGCGTTGCCACTATGTATTTTACTCTATTCGTTTCTCACAGGATAGCCGGCCCCGCATATCGCTTTAAGAAGACGCTCTCCGCGCTTAGCGACGGCAACTTTTCGGGGGATTGCAAATTGCGTCAAAAAGATTCGCTTCAGGACGTCGCTAAAGCTATTAACGATATGATGGGAAGCGTGCGCAAAGACCTTAACACGATAAACGGCAGCATAGCGAAGCTGAATAGCAAGCTTGGGGACGCGCAGAAAAAAAAGGCGTTGGGCGATTCCGAGATCAAAGAGCTCATGAAGGAAGCTTTGGAGCTGGAGAAAGCGTTGCATCATTTTAAATTTTAGAGATTAAATGAGATCGATGAAGCCGCATCCGATAATACTCATATTTGCCGCGGTCGTATTGTGCGCCGGCGCCGCGCACGCGTATGACGACGGTTTCAGCGCCTCCGGCAAGATCGAAGGTAAGTATACCGTAACGTACTATTCTCCGGAAGCCGACATAATAGAACTGATACAGAAGATAAATATGCGGCCCTCAGATAAAATTCTCGCCGGAGGACCGCTCGGTCCCGGAGCCTCGCCTAAGGAGGAGCTCGGGCAGTCTCTTGACGCTTTATTTCTGCAGGTGTCCGATATATTGGATATGCATCTGTACAGCCTTAAGATCAATATAAAGATATGCAGAGATAATGAACGTCTTAAGGATATATATTACGCTATGTTCAACGCTCATCTTGGGGATAGACAGTCGTTTTACGTATTCACCGGAAATACGATATATACTTCAGAAGAGAATTTCAAACGCGGAGTGGTGGGCCACGAGATATCCCATGCAATCATATGCCACTATTTCGCCGTTCCTGCGCCCATTAAAGTCCAGGAAGTTCTTTCGATGTACGTCGAGTATAACCTCCGCAGCACAGGAAATAATTAGGGACTAATAATCGGAATGAAATCCGCCCCGACTTGAAGTTCCAAAATGGAACTTCAAGTTTGCGGACTCTGCTTTGCTTAAACGAAACATAAAATCACCGGGAAATCTGTCTATATTTCGAGTCACGGCTTTATTCAATATATTGGTCTTAACCCCGTAAAGAATTGCTAAGTCGCTATCGAGCATAATCTTTTGTCCTCGGATCATGAATATCTTATTCTCAATTACTTTATGCGGCACTATTTCGTTCATTTTTTCCTCTTGTTAAATTTACATGATTTACCGTAATTATTGTAACAATCTAGACTAAGAATGAAATCCTATCTTGCGTTTTGGCGGCTCGGGTGGAGGAGCCATTAGCTGACGGATGGCATCAAATATGGCCTGTATCTCGCTGTCATGCTTCTCAATCTTTCCTTCAAGCTCTTTTAGTTTATGCGCAAGCTCCTTATGAGTCGAGAGTATCTCCTTTAATTTTACAAAGGCTCTCATTATTGCTATATTTACCTGGATGGCTCTCTTGCTATTGAGGATGCTTGATAGCATAGCTACGCCCTGTTCTGTAAATGCATAGGGGTTGGCACGCCTTGATCCACCCCAACTTGAAGTCACAATTTGTGACTTCAAGATTGCAACCTCTTGTCGCGTAAGGAGAAACATAAAGTCTCCTGGAAAGCGTTCCAGATTTCTTTTTACTGCTTGAATCAATACTTTTGGCTCAATCCCATATAGATTGGCTAAGTGTGTGCTTAGCATAACCTTATATCCTCGGAGCATGAATATCTTATTCTCAATTACTTCATGCGGCACTATTTCGTTCATCTCTCCTCCTGTTAAATTTATATGATATACCGTGATTATTGTAATGACCGAAACTAAGGATGAAATCCTATCCTACGTTTCGGCGGTTCGGGTGGCGGAGACGTAGGGGACATTTAAATGTCCCCTACGTCTGGAATGTTTCATTGTTTCGAACCGGTGACAAATCTGCACCAGTTCGTTCCGCTCTTCAATAGGACGTAGGGGAGGTTTAAACCTCCCCTACGTCGGGCGGGCTTCTTTGCTCTAAGCTATTACCTTTATGCGGCACTATTTCGTTCATTTTTTCCTCCTGTTAAATTTACATGATTTATCATAATTTAAGAGTCTCAAACCGGTCACAATTTGTGACCAGTTCTTTAAGCTCTGCTTTTATTATACTTAACTTTCAGTTAATACCCCGATCCGCGACCTTTGCTTGAGATGCCAAATCGGCATCTCAAGCGTGATACTCGCCCCCGGAATATCGAAAGGCCCTGTATATAAAGACGCTAAAACCCCCGAATTTATTGCAGTTTATTTTAAAATAATTGGAGTGATTAGGATAATCGGGGTATCTGCCCCTATTTATATGCCGGCTCGGCTTGACAACTAACTTTTTTAGTGTATATTACTAACATGTACAACAGGTCCACTATATCCCTTTATTACATCCTTATAGTAACAATGGGAGTCTCCTTATATTGCGCTGCTTTATCCTCAGCAGAGGATAAAGTGGGTGAGTCCATATTTAAATATAAAAAAGAGCTCTCCATCACCGATGCGCAGGAAAATAATCTACACAGCATACTCTTAAAACTCCAGAATTCTCTTGCGGAAAAGCAGAAAGAGCTCGACGTTCTTAGGGTGGAGCTCAATCAGTTGATAACAGATAAGGCGGATCTCGGTATCATAAAGGCAAAGGTTCAGAATATAGCTCACATTCAGGCCGACGCTACCTATGAGGATATAGTCAGCGTCAGGGCCATAGAAAGTGAACTCACACCGGACCAGCTCTTCAGGTGGCGCGGAATGCAGGATGAATTCAGGAAGAAACTGCAGCAGGCGCAGGCCGATTTACCCCAAGAGACAGGGGTAGCTCAATGAAGAAGTTCCTCCCCGCAGCTATCGCGCTTTTAATATTATCTTCACTTTCAGCCTCCGCATTCGCGGCCAGCGAAACATGGGATGGTGATCAGAATACCGGTGTTTGGGCCACTGTGAATAATTGGGCCGAAGCCGGAATAGTGCCTGGCACAGGCGATACCGCGACATTTAATTCCGCAGGCGGGACCGTTGATGTTATTGACCTTGGCGCCGGCGTTACCCTTGGCACGCTTCTATTCGATAATGCGGCGGCTGCGGCTTACACGATCGGTTCGGGCGCCGTAGGGTCTCAGACTCTGACATTGAATAATGGCGGCGGCGTCACAGTAAACCTCGGAGTCGTGCAGAATCAGACGATCGCAGCCAATATCCGCCTGGATCCCGCTTTTTCAAACGGCACTCTTAGCAATAACGGCGCCAATGATGCCTTCCTACTGAATGTAACCGGCAATATTACAGGCTCAGCGCCCGGCGCAGATACGCTCACCGTAAGGGGCACTGATACGGGGGATAATACCGTAAGCGGTATTATAGGTAATGGTGCAGGTGGTGGTACGATAGGTGTGACAAAAGACGACGCAGGTAAGTGGGTCTTCTCCGGTGCGAACACCTACACAGGCGTGACTACTATCACTGCCGGAACCTTGAGTGCGAACACTATCAATAATGGCGGTACAGCAGGCAGCATAGGCAAGGCTACGAACGCGGCAGCTAACTTAGTCTTAGACGGCGGTACTCTACAATATACCGGAGTCACCGCCAGCACTGACCGCGCATTCACCATCACAGCCGCCAAGACAGGCACTATCGATGTCTCTACAGCAGGGACTACTCTTACAATGTCAGGCGCTTCAGCCGCGACTACGGGAGGCCTAACCAAGACCGGCTCAGGTACTCTCGCCCTAAGCGGCGCCAACACCTACACCGGAGTGACCACTATTACCGCCGGAACATTGAGTGCGAACACTATAGGTAACGGCGGTGTTGCCGGCAGCATAGGCCAGGCTACGAACGCGGCAGCTAACTTAGTCTTAGACGGCGGTACTCTGAAGTATACAGGGGCCACCGCCAGCACCGACCGCGCATTCACCATCACAGCCGCCAAGACGGGCACCATTGATGTCTCCACAGCAGGCACTACTCTCACAATGTCCGGCGTCTCAGCGGCCACAAATGGAGGCCTCACGAAGACCGGCTCAGGCACTCTCGCTTTAACCGGCGCAAATCAATACACAGGAATAACCACCATCACTGCCGGTACTCTAAGCGCTGACACTATAGGTAACGGCGGCGTTGCCGGCAGTATAGGCCAAGCTACAAATGTTGCAGCCAACTTAGTTTTAGACGGTGGTACTCTACAATATACCGGTGTTACCGCCAGCACTGACCGCGCATTCACCATCACAGCCGCCAAGACAGGCACTATCGATGTCTCCACAGCAGGCACTACTCTCACGATGTCCGGCGCCTCAGCGGCCACAACAGGCGGCCTCACCAAGACCGGCTTAGGCACTCTCACTTTAAGCGGCGCAAACACTTATACCGGAGCAACAACAGTCACCACCGGAACGCTCAAAGCCGGAGTTGATAGTGTGGCAGGTGTCTCAGGAGCCTTTGGTAATGGTTCAGCCGTGACGGTTGCCTCCGCCGGTACGCTCGATTTAGGCGGCTTTGATGAGACGATAGGATCTCTCGCAGGAGCCGGCACAGTAACTAACTCAGGAGTTGCCAAAACATTAACGGTAGGAGACGCTACATCGACCACGTTTTCCGGTATAGCTAAGGATGGCACCGGAGTAACAAGTCTCACTAAAGCCGGAGCGGGCACGCTTACGTTAAGCGGTGCAAACACCTACACGGGCGTCACCACTATCAGCGCCGGAACCTTGAGCGCGAACACTATTAAGGATGGCGGCGTTGCCGGCAGTATAGGCCAGGCTACGAATGCGGCAGCTAACTTAGTCTTCGACGGTGGTACTTTACAATATACGGGGGCCACCGCCAGCACCGACCACGCATTCACCATCATAGCCGCCAAGACAGGCACCATTGATGTCTCCACAGCAGGCACTACTCTCACAATGTCCGGCGTCTCAGCGGCGACTACAGGCGGCCTCACGAAGACCGGCACAGGCATTCTCGCTTTAAGCGGCGCAAATCAATACACAGGAATAACCACCATCACTGCCGGCACATTGAGTGCAAACACTATCAATAATGGCGGCACGGCAGGCAGTATCGGCCAGGCTACGAATGCGGCAGCTAACTTAGTCTTAGACGGCGGTACTCTACAATATACAGGAATCACCGCCAGCACTGATCGCGCATTCACAATCACGGCCGCTAAGACAGGCATCATCGATGTCTCCACAGCAGGCACTACTCTCACGATGTCCGGCGCTTCAGCGGCCACAACAGGCGGCCTCACCAAGACCGGCTCAGGTACTCTCGCTCTAAGCGGCGCGAACACCTACACAGGCGTGACTACTATCAGCGCCGGAACATTGAGCGCAAACACTATCAATAACGGCGGCACAGCAGGCAGTATAGGCCAGGCTACAAACGCGGCAGCCAACTTAGTCTTAGACGGTGGTACTCTACAATATACCGGTGTTACCGCCAGCACTGACCGCGCATTCACCATCACAGCCGCCAAGACAGGCAC
>CAZHIO010000002.1:0-12924 GCA_964532615.1 uncultured Planctomycetia bacterium | reverse complement strand
GTGTTACCGCCAGCACTGACCGCGCATTCACCATCACAGCCGCCAAGACAGGCACCATTGATGTTTCAACAGCAGGCACTACGCTTACGATGTCCGGTGCATCAGCTGCGACTACAGGCGGCCTTACTAAAACCGGCTCAGGCACTCTCACTTTAAGCGGTGCAAACACCTACACCGGAGCAACGACAGTCAGCGCCGGAACACTCAAAGCCGGAGTAGCTACCGTAGGGGTTGTTTCGGGAGCATTTGGCGTGGGTTCGGCTGTGACAGTTGCATCCAGCGGTACGCTCGATTTAGGCGGCTTCGATGAGACGATAGGTTCGCTCGCGGGATCCGGCACAGTAACTAACTCAGGAGTTGCCAAGACATTAACCGCAGGTAACGCTACATCGACTACATTTTCCGGTATAATTAAGGATGGCGTCGGAGCAACGAATTTCACCAAAGCCGGAACAGGCACGCTTACATTAAGCGGCACAAACACATATACCGGCACTACGACTATCAATACCGGTACATTGCAGGTCAGTAACTCGAGAGCTCTCGGTACGGGTAATGTCGCACACAACGCTACTCTCGACATCGGATCGACTACATTGAATATCGGCGGCAACTATATCCAGGGCGGAGCCGCAACACTCTTAGTTACGGTAAACGGCGCTTCCAGCGGTTCGATAGTCGCGACAGGGACTTGTACCGTCACCGCAACTGACAGACTCATACTGACCGTTTCAAGCTTTGCGCCTAATAATACCACCTATACTATTATAAGCGGTGCGGCAGGCGGAGCCGTTGTCGCTCCTGTCGTTACCGTAAACGGAGGGGATAGTCGTACAACATTTACCGCGACGACTAACGGAAACAATCTGATATTGACCGCGAGCCGCGGTACTAATGGATTTGCCGCCGCCGCAACGCCCGGCGATTCTAACGCCGAGGCCGTCGGCACCGTTCTCGATAATATTACGGACCCGTCATCCGATATGACAACTGTGTTGACTACGCTCGATGGCTTGAGTAACTCTCAGGTGGCCGCAAGCTTAGATACTATGGTTCCCGAGATAGACGCCGGAGTCATAAATACCAGTACGACCTCTCTTAACAACTTCGTAGGAGTATCAATGGACAGGGTCGAGGAAGTCATGGGAATAGTCGGTGCCGCGGATTCGGCCAGTACAGGCATGTCTGCGGGCGATGAAGGAAAATTAAGCGGCATCTGGGGTAAAGGCTACGGTAGTTTCTTGTCTCAGGGAACGCGTGACGGTATCTACGGATATGATGCCTGGAACGCCGGCACCGCGATCGGCGCCGATCATATAATTTTTAACTCCTTCACCGTCGGAGTTAGCGGTGGTTATGCTTATGGAAATGTCGATTCCGACACAAACGGCGCGAATACAGTTATAAATAGCGCTCAAACCACAGTCTATGGCGGATATTCAGATCAAAACCTGCCATATTTCATAGATGCGGCCGGTTCCTTCGCATATAACTGGTATAACGGTACGCGTAATATAAATATCGGTAATGTAATAATGAGGACGGCGAACGCCGCGTATGAAGGCCAGCAATACGGCTTGTATATGGGCGGCGGCTACGTATTTAATTTATCAAAGAATATCGAACTTACGCCGCTGATATCGCTTCAATATAACCGTCTTCATCTCGGCAGCTATACGGAAACACAAGCCGGCGCTTTAAATCTTAGCGTCGCAAGCCAGAGTTACGATCAGCTGCAGTCAGGCCTCGGCGCGAGGATAGCGTCTTCCATACCTTTTACCTGGGGAACGCTCACACCGGAGGCTCACGGAAAGTGGTTCTATGATTTTATCGGAGACGCGATGACTGTAACGTCTACTTTTAACGGCGGCGGCGGATCATTCGTTTCAAACGGCTTTAATCCGGCGCGCAATAGCTTTAATCTGGGCGGCCAGCTGATATTAAACTTTAAGAACGATTTCTCAATTATCGGTAACTGCGATACGGAAATTAAGGATCAGTTCATCGGGATTTATGGCTCGCTGACACTGAGGTACGATTTCTAATAAATGGGGACAGACACCTTTTTTTTATTATTTAATAAACGAAAAAAGGTGTCTGTCCCCATTTATTCCATTTACCTACTACTACTCCTATCGGCAGGCCCGTCGGAGGCGATGCCCGCGTTTATGGAGAGGGCGTATTCGGTCCAGAAAATAGCATGCCAGAAAGGCTTCAATAAAGAATATGTCAAAGCAGGTATCTTTAAGCTCGCGACATATCAACGGTTTGGCGAGCCCTCTGAAAACATTCGAATTTATATAGAAGGAGACGGTAGGGCATGGGAGACTAAAAGAAGACTATCTAATGATCCGACTCCGTCAAGTCCTATTGCCTTAGAGCTTGCCATAATCGATACTTCAGGCTCTGTGGTATACATAGCAAGGCCCGGCCAATTTCCCGCACCGGATGCCGCCGTATGCGATCCGACGTATTGGTCGGCGCGTCGATTTTCCCCGGAAGTCGTTGAGGCCTTTGATGAAGCTATTAACATATTGAAAGAAAAAGCAGGAGCTAAAAATGTGGAGCTTGTAGGATATTCCGGAGGCGCCGCGCTTGCCGTACTGATCGCCGCCCGCCGCAGTGATGTTGTCGCTCTTCGCACCATAGCCGGAAATCTCGATCCAAAGGCATTGTGCGCCTACCATAAGGTAGACCAGCTTGACGGATCGATGGACCCGCTCGACGCAGCCCGGGAAATAGCGCATATTCCGCAGCGTCACTTTATCGGGTCAAATGACAAGATCGTTCCATCGTCAATAGCCGAATCATTCGTGAAAAAAGAAGGTAACGCGGATTATGAGAGCATTACCATTGCGTACGGCGCTACTCATAATTATGGCTGGCTTGAACGCTGGCCGAGTCTTTTATCGTTCCCGCTGTCATCTCCCAATAAGAGCAAATAATCATCCGGCGACATTATCGTTTTCTATTGACCATATACGGTAATTTATATACTATATTAGAACAATAAAAGGAATGCCATAGGAATGGAAAAAGTGGACCTGCTTAAGACCTTATCACAAGATAAGTGGAAAGAGATAGGCTCCGGGAAGCGCGCCGGGATGTTAGTACCGCTATTTTCGGTTTATTCCAAGAATAGCGCAGGAATTGGTGAATTCGACGATCTTAAGCTCTTAGTTGACCTGTGCAAAAAGACCGGTTGTTCTATTATACAGCTCCTGCCTATGAACGAAATAGGCTCCACGTTCTGTCCATATGACGCCATAAGTTCGTTTGCGCTGGAACCCTCATACGTATCTCTTAATTCTATTATCCCTACAAGCGACAAGGCTATAAAAGCTAAAATTGAGAAAATTAAGAAGTACTTTCCCGCAGGAGCCGGGCATATCGATTATGCCGTAAGAGAAGATAAACGCCAGGTGCTCTGGGATATCTTTATCGCCGATGGCGGGAAATCTCCGGAATTCAAAAAATATACCGAGACTAACAGATATTGGCTGGATGATATGGCTCTCTATAAGGTTCTCAAGAGCCATAATTCGGGAAAGCCGTGGTATGATTGGCCCGAAGCTTACCGCCGCCGCGATGATGACGCCCTCTCGGCCTTCTATTCGGAATATAAGAGAGAGGTGGATTTTCAGAAGTGGGTGCAGTGGGTGCTGTTTAAGCAATTCACTTCCGCCAAGGAATACGCAGCCGCGAAAGGCGTCCTGATAAAAGGCGATCTTCCGATATTGATATCGCGTGACAGCTCCGACGTATGGGCTCACGCGGATTATTTTAAGCTCGACTTCGCCGCAGGCGCGCCGCCCGATATGTACTGCTCGAAAGGGCAGAGGTGGGGCATGCCCACTTACGAGTGGGATAATATAGCGGCGGATAAATATAAATATTTTAAAGAGAAGCTGAAGTACGCCGGTAACTTCTATGATATCCTGAGGGTTGATCATGTAGTAGGGCTGTTTCGCATATGGAGCATACCATATAACGATCCCGCGGAGAACGAAGGCCGTAACGGAAAGTTTGATCCTTCGGATGAGAATCTTTGGAACGAACATGGCAAGAAGATACTATCGATGATGAATGATAACGCAAAGATGCTGCTATGCGCTGAAGATCTGGGTACGGTGCCTAAAGGCTGCCCTAAGATGCTTAAGGATTTTGGTATTCCGGGTAATGATGTCCAGCGGTGGGTAAAAGACTGGAATGTTAAGCATGATTTCCTTCCGCCTAAAGATTACCGGGCTATATCGGTGGCTATGCTCTCGACCCATGATACGACTAATTGGGCCGCCTGGTGGGAAAATGAGGCCGGCACGGTGGACGAGGCGCTCTTTGCCAGAAAGTGCAATGAGCGGGGAATAGATTTCGGCCGTGTTAAGGCCGAGCTTTTTGATCCCGGCTGCTCTAAACGCGGAAGACTCCGCTGGCTTGACTCCGTAAACACCCCGGAAAAGTACGTCTATATATTGGGTAAGCGCGCTGAAGAGTTAAAAGATTTTCTGGAACTGTATGAAAATTCCTACAGAGAGAAGGAAAAGTTATGGGCGCAGTTCAAGTTCAAAGGCCCGATGAAGGAAAAGTCCGACGCCGGGATAGTTGCCGCGGCGTTGAATATTACGCTGAGCTCGCGGGCCGTATTTTCGATAGAGCTTCTGGTCGATTATCTTTATCTGGCGGATGCGTTTAAGGGTGATCCTTATCAGTACAGGATAAATACGCCAGGTACGATAGCCAAGACGAACTGGTCTTTAACTATCCCTATGCCGCTGGAGGACCTATTAAAGCATAAGATAGTGAAAGATATAAAAGCGCTGGTCGACGCTTCCGGCAGGTCTTAATGAAAATTAACGATGACAAGCTGAAGAAATGCGCGGTCTTCTTCGACTTTGACAATACTATTACCAAGATCGATGTTCTGGACGATATGCTGGCGCGTTTTTCCCGTGATGATAAATGGCTCGAGCTTGAAGACAAGTGGAGTCACGGAAAGATAGGGTCAAGGCAATGTTTGGACGGCCAGATGAGAGGCATAAGCATATCCCGCCCGAGGCTTGATAAATACCTAAAGACTATCAAGATCGACGGAGCGTTCAAAAAGATAGTAAGATTATGCGACTCCAAAGGCATAAAGACCACGATCTTAAGCGATAATTTTGAGTATATACTGAAAGGCATATTGAAGCATAACGGTATAAGCGGCATAGACGTCTATTGCAACGCGTTAAAGATATCCGGAGATGACCTGACTCCGGCATTCCCTTATAGTGACGATAAGCCGAATGGATGCGCTCACTGCAAGACGAAGAATATGCTCGCTAATGTCGATCCGGGGTACACGTCTATATATATCGGAGACGGTCTGTCGGATCTGTGTCCTTCTAAAAAAGCGGGGCTTGTATTTGCCAAGAGCACGCTTAAGAAGCGGCTCAAAAAGGATAAAGTGCCATGCGTGCCTTTTAATGATCTTAGCGATGTTTACGAATATCTGAAAAGGAGATTATAGTGGATCAAAAAAAGAAGGTTAAGTTGAAAAATTCTAATTTAAAATCCGTCAAAGACGCTATTTCTAAGGATGAGTTACTTAGACTCGAGGCGAAATATTGTTCATGGGGCGATACTGTTCACTACATGAGCGACCCGAATATATTTAAGAGCTGTCTCGGCTCCTTTTTGTACGACAGCGACGGCGTGGAGTTTCTCGATCTGCAGATGCTGTATTCGGCAGTTAATTTTGGGTATAGAAATGAACGCATCAATAAAGCCCTGAAGCTCCAGATAGACACTCTGCCGCATCTCGCTTGCCAGTATCTGCATAAGGAGAAGATACTGCTCGCCGCCAAGCTCGCCGAGAGGGCTAAAAGCACTTTTGGCGAAGAAGGCCGCATCCATTTTAACGTCGGCGGCGCCTGCGCGGTCGAGGATTCGATGAAGCTTGTCCGTAATCATACAGGAAAGAATCTCGTATTCGCTTTTATGGGAGGATATCACGGCAGGACGCTCGGCGCCTCGGCGATAACCTCGAGTTACCGTTACAGAGAGAAGTTCGGGCACTTCGGCGACAGGGCGCTATTTATACCGTATCCGTATTGCTTCAGGTGCACATACGGTAAGAAGAGGGAGTCCTGCGACATGTACTGTCTCAAGCAGTTCGAGAAGCTATTTGAAACAGAATATTATGGCGTAGTGAATAAGAAGAACTCGAATTGCGAATTTGCGGCCTTCTATATAGAGCCGGTGCAGGGCACCGGCGGTTATGTGGTGCCGCCCATGGAGTACTATCAGGGGCTAAAGAAGATCCTCGACAGATACAATATCATGCTTGTAGACGACGAAATACAGATGGGATTCTTCAGGACCGGGAAGTTTTGGGCGCTGGAACACTTCAACGTGACGCCGGACATAGTAGTCTTCGGCAAAGCCCTGACGAATGGCCTCAATCCGATCTCCTGCATATGGGCGAAGGAGAAGCTGATCAATCCAAAGGTCTTCGGTCCCGGCTCTACACATTCGACATTCTCGTCGAATCCTCAGGGCACGGCGGCAGGGTTAGAGGTGATGAAGCTTATAGAGGAATCGGATCTTGAGAACGAGATAGCGAAAAAAGGAAAGTATTTCTTATCGAGGCTCAGGACGCTCTGTAAAAAATATCCGCAGGTGGGCCATGTAGACGGCCTTGGCTTGGCGCTAAGGATCGAGATGTGCCAGAAAGACGGATATACTCCCAATAAAGAGCTTACAGATAAGATAGAAGAGATAGGATTGAGCGGAAAGCTTACCTGCGGAGGGAAGACCCGCGGGCTTGTGCTCGATGTCGGAGGATATTATAAGAACGTCTTTACGCTCGCGCCTTCGTTCTATATAACCGAGAAGGAGATAGACCTCGGAATAGACCTGTTTGAAGAGGCTCTTGTAAAAGCGGTCAAAGAATTAGCGTAATTTACATGATCCGTCGAAGCCCGTAAATCATATCCTCAAAGAATGGGTTTCACATGTCAAATAAACGTCAGGCGTGGGGGACGAAGCTCGGTATAATAATGGCTGTTGCCGGAAGTGCCGTCGGACTGGGCAACTTCCTGAGATTCCCGGTGCAGGCGGCCTCTAACGGCGGCGGCGCCTTCATGATACCGTACTTTATCGCGCTCCTCCTTTTAGGGCTGCCGCTTATGTGGGTCGAGTGGACGCTGGGCCGTTACGGCGGCGGATTCGGGCACGGCACCGCGCCCGGCATATTCCATACCATGTGGCAGAAGAACCGATTCATAAAATATTTCGGCGTGATAGGGATATTCGGCCCGCTCGTCATCTTCATCTACTATACCTATATTGAATCATGGACGCTTGCTTATAGCTTCTTCGCGCTGACCGGAAAGTACTCAACCGCCGCGACTGAGAGCGGGATGCAGTCTTTCCTGCGCGCCTTCCAGGGACTCGAACAGAACCGGTATTTCTCAAACCTCGTACCGGCGTATATATTCTTCCTGATAACTTTTATCTGTAATATATGGGTGATATATCATGGCATTAAAGGAGGTATAGAAAAAGTCTGTAAGATAGCCATGCCGCTCCTGTTTATATGCGGAATGATAGTTATGATAAGAGTGCTGTTTCTCGGCACTCCTGATCCGGCCAAGCCGCTATGGAATCTCACCAACGGCCTGGGGTTTCTGTGGAATCCGGATTTTACGGCGCTGAAGAGCGCCAAGGTATGGCTTGCCGCGTCGGGGCAGATACTGTTTACGCTTAGCGTAGGCATAGGCGTTATACTTACCTACGCGAGTTATCTCTCAAAAGGCGACGACGTAGTGCTGTCGGGTCTGGCTGCGGCGGGGACTAACGAGTTTGCGGAGGTGATAATCGGCGGCAGTATTATAATTCCGGCGGCATTTGTCTTCTTCGGCCCTCAGAATATTCAGACGATAGCTCAGGGAGGAGCGTTCAACCTCGGGTTTGTTACGATGCCGCTTATATTTCAGAAGGTAGCCTTCGGCGCTTTTTTCGGAGGAGCACGGTTTCTCCTATTATTTTTGTCAGGAATAACGTCGTCAATATCTCTCGCGCAACCGGCGGTAGCGTTCCTGGAAGACGAGTTCGACATAACCAGAGAGCGGGCGGTTTTTATATTCGGAATAGTTACTTTTCTGCTATGCCAGCCGGCGATATTTTTACTCGGCAAAGGCGTGGTGAACGAACTCGATTTTTGGGGCGGCACATTCTGTCTGGTGATATTCGCTACCGTGGAGATCATACTCTTCGCCTGGGTATTCGGAATGGAGAAGGCGTGGGAAGAGATCCATCATGGCGCCCAGATGAGGATCCCCGCGATATATAAATTTATAATAAAGTACGTAACTCCGTTATTTCTTTTCGCTATATTAGGGTCATGGTTTTACCAGGATGGCATTCCTACCATATTAATGAAGAGCGTGCCAGACGCCAATAAGCCTTTTGTTTTAGGGGCCAGAGTATTTCTGATAGCGATATTTCTCGGGCTTTCAGTAATGGTGAAGGTGGTATGGATGAGGAAGAAGAGGAGAGCCGAAGCATGAGGCCTTCAGGCTGGGCATTCCTTATCCTGTCATGGGGATCCATCGTGACGCTTACGGTATTCTGCTTTTACAGGATACTCGTAAATAAAAAGATTAAATAATTTTGTCCGATCAAAACATATAGGGCGTTATGGAAAAGACCGATATAAAAAATCTGTCGAAGCCGGAGCTCGGTGAAGCGCTGAAAGATATGAGCGCCGAGCCGTACAGGGTCAAGCAGATATTCAGATGGCTTTATAAAGCCGGCATGAGGCCGTTCGATCCTTCGACCGGTTCAGGATCGAATCCCGAGCTTATAAAAGGATTCGATGAGATGACTGATATGCCCGAAGAGTTACGTCGTAAGATGAAAAATAAATTCCATATAACGCATCCTGTGATGCTGGATTCTAAGCGTTCCGCGATAGACGGTACTACGAAGTACCTGTTGAAGATGGAGGATGCCGGCACGATCGAGACGGTCTTTCTGCCGGAAAAGAACAGGGCGACGATATGCCTCTCCACGCAGGTCGGTTGTAAGTTCGCGTGTAGTTTTTGCGCCAGCGCGCCGTTCGGGTTTGTCAGGAACCTGAAAGCCTCTGAGATATTGGATGAAGTCCTGTTCGTTAAGTCGAAGAATCCTTCCGTACCGATAACAAATCTTGTATTTATGGGTATAGGAGAGCCTTTCGATAATTACGATAACGTTTTGAAGGCGATAAGGGTATTAAACGATCCGGATGCGTTCAATATCGGCGCCAGGAAGATCACGATCTCTACATGCGGCATAATACCGGGCATAAGGAAGCTGGAGAAGGAAGGTCTGCAGGTTGAGCTTTCGGTTTCGCTTCATTCGGCCGACGACGATATCAGGTCAAAGCTTGTCCCGATCAATAAGAGATATCCCATAAAAGATCTCATAAACTCATGCAGGGAATATACTCAGAATACGAACCGCATAATAACATTCGAATACATACTGATAAAGGACGCTAATGCTTCCAGGCAGGACGCCGTAAAACTTGCCCGGCTCCTGACGGGCCTGAAATGCAGAGTGAATACGATAACCTGCAATAATATCCGGGTCAAAGAATGCTCCGGGCCGACTCCGGCGGACGTGAAGGCGTTCTTAAAGATTCTGAAAGAGAGTGGTATAAACGTCACTCACCGTAGAACCAAAGGCGAGGACATAGATGCCGGCTGCGGCCAGCTCAGGATAGCGAGGTTGTAATATATGTCCAGAGACCCCGTAATCGAGAAGAGCCTGCGGTACTCTCTTTTCGACGGTGTATTTGCCAGCATCATGATCGGATGCACCGAAACGTTCATAGTGCCCTACGCGGTAGCTATGAAAGCCAGCGCAAGCCTTATAGGCATTCTCGTCGCTTTTCCGAATCTTGCCGGCGCGCTATTGCAGGCAAAGAGCGCTACCATATCCGAACGTCTCGGTTCCCGCAAGGCGCTCATCACCAAATCCGTATTCATTCACGCTCTATTATGGCTTCCGATCATCGCGCTGCCGTATATATTCAAAGACGATCGCGCCGTATATCTGATAATCTTCTATACGATCTTGATGGCCGTCGGGCAGATATCGCTGGCCCCATGGTCCAGCCTTATGGCGGATCATATCCCTGATACGGAGAGAGGCAGTGTATTCGGATGGCGTAACCGGATATTGGGCATAATCAACATATCATCTATGTTCATCGCCGGAGTTGTGCTTCATTTAACGAAGCAGAATTCCGGTCATGGTGTATTTTATGGATTTACGATAATATTTTCCGTGGCATTTGTCGCCAGACTGATCTCATGGAAGTTCCTGACTAAGATGTACGAGCCGAAGCTCGATGTGCGTCCGGAACACAGATTCACTATGGGGGGTTTCATAAAACGTATAAGGCGGTCAAATTTCGGTCGTTTTGTGATATTCGCCGCGATGATAAATTTCGCGGTATATCTATCGGCTCCGTTCTTTGCGGTATATATGCTGAGGGATCTGAAGTTCAGCTATCTTACATATACCGTTATTACATTGACCGCGACGCTGACTATATTCTTCATGATGACTACGTGGGGAAGGCATGCCGACAAAGTAGGCAATCGCAGGATTCTGCGTCTGACGTCCTACTTTATTCCCATAATTCCGGTATTATGGCTATTTTCGCATAACGTAATATATCTCGTCGCGATACAGATATTCAGCGGTATATTCTGGGCCGGATTTAACCTCAGCGCGCCTAATTTTATCTATGACGCCGTGACTCCGGAGAAGAGGATCAGGTGCATAGCCTATTATAATACTATAAATGGTATCGCTATGTTCCTCGGGGCTATCTCAGGAAGCGTTCTGGTAAATGTGCTTCCGCCCGTATTGGGCAACAGGATATTTGCGATATTTCTTTTGTCCGGTGTGCTGCGGCTTGTCGCGCTGCCGGTCCTTTCATTCATAAAAGAAGTTCGTCAGGTGAAACATACATCGAATCTTAAGCTCTTTTACAGTATAATGACAGCGAGATCCGCCGATAGAACATACCCTGAAGAGGCCAGATGAGAAAGAAAGACAAGATAAGGCGAGCGATAGCATTCTACTTTTCGGTAGCTCTATTCTGCGTGCTCCTACCTATCATATTATCATACGCTCTCGGTTATCAGATCGACTACCACAACTTCAGGATATACAAGACCGGCATACTGTATATATCGAGCCGGCCCGCGGGAGCGTCGGTCTATATAAACGGCATCATGCGACAGGACCTCACGCCTATTCAGATAGAGGAGCTGAAGCCGGGGACCTATAAAGTCGACGTACGCCGGGATGGGTTTTACCCATGGGAAAAAGATATGGTCGTCAAGCCCAACATGGTGACGAAAGCGGATCGCATAGTCCTATTTCCTATCACCCAGGAGATGAAGATCATAAGCCAGAGGGGCATACGCAATTTCATGATATCCGATAAAAATAATATATATTACATGAAAAAGTCCGGATTACTGCGTTCCGATATGGATGGCAAAAATATGACCAGGTTGTCGCCTTACGGTAACTGGCCTGACGGTATAATCGGCACCAAGTTCTCGCCTGACGGTAATGAGTTCCTCTTCTTCACATCGTCTATGATCGGTGTCGTCCAGCTTCAGCCGGGCGTTAAGATAGAAGAGGTATTCTCCGGAGGCGACCCCATAATGGACGCGTTCTGGTATCCGGATTTGGGATATATAATAGCGGTGACCGAGAAAGATATAAAAGTCGTGGAGTTATCGGGCTACGGCACGCGCAATATCGTCTCGTTATATAAATTCAATTCCAAGCCGCAGAATATCAGTTACGATGAGAACAGCGGCGCGTTATATTTTCTGGATACGCGCATAAGCTCGGACTCAAAAGACATTAACTATCTGTACAAGCTGGATCTTAAACAGAAGTTCATCAATAACATAATGCAGCTCTTATTGAAGAAGGAACCCGATGCCGGAGATGAAAAGAGATAAGTTTTACAGGCGGGCTTTCGAGATACTTCCTGGGCTCCTGACATGGACCACGATCATAGGGCTGTTTACGCTGGCATTCATTAAACCGCTGTGGGTGGCGATATTCGTCATAACGTTCGACCTTTACTGGGTTATCAGGATGACGTATCTCAGCATGCTTCTGTTATTCGCTTACAGGAGGCTCGCCAAAGAGAGATATCTGGATTGGCTGAAGAGATGCCAATCCCTCGGCACCGTAAACGGCCTTGAGTCCGGCGATATCTACCACGCTATATTATTCCCGGTGTATAAAGAGGGCCCCGAAATATTAAAACCGTCGATCGAGTCGCTCGAGAATACGAACTATCCTAAAGATAAGATGATAGTTATCTTAAGCGTTGAGGAGAGGGCCGGCAAGGACGCCCGCGATAACGCGATCGCGCTTAAGAAAGAGCACGGGAAGAATTTTATGGAGTTTATCGTAACTTTTCATCCGCAGGATCTGCCGGGTGAGATCAAAGCCAAAGGGGCAAACGCCACCTGGGGCGCCAAAGCGTTAAAAGATATTATCGACGCGAAGAAGATAGATTACGAGAGCGTGATCATATCATGTTTCGACGCAGATACATGCGCCGACAGGGAATATTTCGGGTGTCTTACATACCATTACATCTCTAATCCGGACAGGACGCGTTCGAGCTATCAGCCTATACCCGTATATAACAATAATATATGGCACGCCAGAACGGTCGGCAGGATATTGGAGCTCGGCTCGAGCTTCATGCAGATGGTAGAGACGATGAGGATCGAGAAGTTCGTAACTTTCTCAAGCCACAGTATGAGTTTTAAGACGCTTGTCGATGTCGGTTACTGGCCGGTCGATATGATATCGGACGATTCGGCGATATATTGGAAATGTTTT
>CAZHIO010000001.1:0-26399 GCA_964532615.1 uncultured Planctomycetia bacterium | reverse complement strand
ATTTTTGGCCCTATTACTACCGTATGCCAAAAAGAGCGAGCGACCTTTTCAGAGCGAAATTTACTCGCAGGGTAAATTTCGCGTCCCCGCGATGCACCTACCCGGCTGAGCTACTGCTGTTGCTCTTGATTTAAGCTTAAAGGGAGATATTTTCAGTGCTCACATAACAAGGCTTAGGCATTAATGTTTGGCGATTTTAGCTATACAAAGACCCAAATAGACTTGATTATTGCGGAGCTATATGATATCTTCTTACTAATTACATTATATGGAATAATATGCCCAAATATGAATTGAATGCACGGGATTATCTCCGCATCCTTCGAAAGAGAAGGATCATCGTAATAGCCACCTTCATAGCCGTCCTTATCGGCACCGTAATATATCTCTCAACTCAACCCGTAATTTACGAAGCGAGCACGACCATCAGGATCGAAGAGCGGAAGACTGTAGCCGGGCTTCTTACCGAGTGGGTGCTCTATTCGCCGGCGGATGTTATGGAGTCCGAGACAAAACTCATTAAAGGTTACGAGATAATGAAGAGGGCCGCCATGCGCCTCGGCATGATCAACGAGAGGTCGGATATAGATAAGATAAACAGCGCCGTTTCAGAACTCCAGGGAAGCATATCGTCCGAACAGATCGGCGGCACCAGCATGATCCGTATAATGGCGACATCCGATACGGCGCAGAGGGCTATGGATATAGCCAATATTGTCGCCGAAGTCTATACCCAGGAGAACCTCTTAGGCAAGGCGAAGCAGGTTAAAAATGCCCGTCAGTTCATAGAAGAACAACTGACCGGGCTTGAAAACAGGATGCATACATCCGAAGACAAGATAAGAGTTTTAAGCGATACCACTGCCGATGTCAGGATGGCGGAACCGATAGAGAAAAAATTGAACGATCTCCAGTTCGACCTGGCGGAGGCCAGCCAGCGGTATACGGACAAACATCCCAGAGTCATACAGCTTAAAGAACAGATCGATGAGATAGAGAGGCAGATCAGAGGTTTTTCAGGTAAAGAGATCGAGTATGCGCGGCTTCTGCGCGAGACGGACGTTAATAAGAAGCTTTACGCTATGCTCAGGGAGAAGCTCGAAGAGGCGAGAATAACGGAGGCGCAGAAAGTGAGCGATATCTCCGTGGTCGACCCGGCGGTCCTTCCCGGAGCGCCGATATCCACGAACAAGCGCTTGGCTCTGATAGTAGGCGCGATGATGGGAATAGTGCTTGGCGCGTCGCTCGCGTTCGTGGTGGAGACATTGGACACTTCGATAAGCACCATAGAAGACGTCGAGAGCATGATAAAGCTGAGGGTGCTGGGAATGGTGCCGCCCCTCGGCAAAGAGTCGAAGAAGAAGAAGGGCGCCATGGAGCAGATAAGGGAAAAATTATTTCCATCCCACAGCATAAGAGATAACGAAGACCCGATATATCTTATAGCCCATTTCGAGCCGACATCGGTAGCTGCCGAAGCTTTCCGCAACATACACACAAATTTGAGGCTCGATCCCACGCAGAAGACTATCCTCATAACGAGCTCCGGTCCGCATGAAGGCAAATCCAGCATAGCGTCGAACCTCGCTGTAGTTATGGCTCAGTCGGGACTCAAGACCCTGCTTATATCGGCGGACTTGAGGCGCCCCAGTCTGGACAAAGTATTCGGGATCAAACGTGATCCCGGACTGAATGAACTTATAACCGGCGCCGCCAGCCTTAAAGAGGTATTGAACGATATAGTGGATATCATGGTCGGCGAGATGAATTTTGACGATATAAGGAAGACGCCCGGCCTTGACAACATAACGATCATTCCTTCCGGAAGGCTATCATATAACCCCGCCGAGGTATTGAAGTCAAAAGAGATCAAACCTCTGGTGGAGAAGCTGAAGAGCAGATATGACATTATAATATTTGACGCTCCTCCGGTATTGCCTGTCACCGACGCGAGCCTTCTGGCCCCCGGCATGGATTGCGTAATGCTTGTCTATGAGATCGGAAGGACCAGTCGCGAAGCGCTCTTGCGCACCAAGATACAGCTGGAGTCCGTAGGCGCGAAGATAACCGGAGTAGTGCTTAATCATACTCAGCCCGAAACCGAAGCCATCATGTCATATCCGTATCATAAGTACAAATACGGATACGCGGCTAAAGACGATCCATTCAAGGCCGGTGTGCGCAACAGAAAAAGTGAGATCAGCGTGAAGATGTAGATCTGATGCGGATCCGAACAATATATAGCGACGCGGTGTTAGTGACATGGGGGCCCACAAAGCCCCTTTATTAGTTTAAGAGGGAGATAATGCCTTACAACAGAAGCGGTGAGGCGACGTTAACGGTTATAGCGATACTATTTTTCGTCGCGTCCATGCTGATTCTTACTCTGCTGGGAGTACCGCTTGAAGTCTCCGCAGCGGTCATTATCGGAAGCCTCATATTTATAATATCATTTATAAACATAGACCTGGCGCTCGTGATACTCATATTTACGATGCTACTCTCCCCGGAATTTAAAGCCGGCGAGATCACCGGGAGATCCATCAAGATCCGCGCCGATGATATATTCATCATAATAATATTCTTAGGATGGATAGCCAAGATGGCCGTCAATAAAGAGATGGGCTTCATGAGGGTTACCAAGCTGAATCGTCCGATCGTAAGCTATGTGGTCATATGCGTGCTGGTAAGTTTTTTAGGGATAGTTCAGAACAGGGTGAATATAAGATCCTCCATCTTTTACCTTCTGAAATATACCGAGTATTTCCTCATTTACTTTATGGTCTCGAATAACCTTAAGACCGTAGCCCAGGCTAAAAAATTCATCTTCTATCTCTTATTGACCTGTTCTATCGTATGTATCTACGCCATGGCCGGCGGCGGATCGGTGGAAGGCAGGATTAGCGCGCCTTTTGAATCCGGAGCAGGAGGAGAGCCGAACACTTTCGCCGGATACCTGATAATAATGATGTCTCTGATGCTGGGGCTCATCTTTAATGCCGCCCCTGGCAAAAAGAGGTTTATATTGATGGGGCTTCTCTTTATTTCGGCCGTGACATTCCTGTATACGCTGTCGCGCAGCGGCTGGATAAGTTTCTTTGTATCGCTGGCGGCGTTTACGGTATTCAATAAAAAACACAGGATATTGCTTATAGCGGCACTGCTCTTAGTTATCACCATATTGCCTATTGTCGCTCCGGCATCCGTTCATAAGAGAGTAAATGAGACTTTCGCTCCGTGGAGAACTTATAAAGTCATGGGTTCCAGAATAGGCCTGGACGAGTCCGCGTCTACGCGCATAGATTCATGGAGGGTCGGATTTAAACGCTGGGCAAAACGCCCTATACTGGGTTATGGCATACCGGCCGGGGTTACCATAGATAACCAGTATACAAGAGTGCTGAATGAAACCGGCATAGTGGGCTTTATCGCTTTTATAGCAATCCTATTTTCGGTTTTCAGGCTAAGCCACGGGCTCTATCTCTACTCGCAGGGCGATGATTTCGCCCAAGCGCTGAGCATAGGATTCCTATCAGGCTTTATGGGGCTGCTTCTATTTTCGGGCGCCGCGGCGACATTTATCATCATCCGCATCATGGAGCCTTTCTGGTTTCTGGTGGCGATCATATCGGTCTATCCGGAACTGGAAAAAGAAGAACCCGGAGCCGATATTATATGACAATAAACCACATCCCTAACTCCAGCATAACTAAGAAGATAGTGAAGAATACCGTCTATAATTTAGGCGGAAAGATATGGTTTCTTGCCGTAGGCATACTGATTACCCCGTATATTATAAGCCGTATCGGGGTAGATAGATTCGGCGTCTGGGCCATAGTGGGTATAATTACAGGATATTTCGGCCTGTTAGATTTCGGCATAGGAGCGTCATATGTAAAGTACATAGCCGAATTTAATACGAAGAGGGAGATGGGCAAGATAAACAATCTTATAAATACCGGTTTCACCCTATATTTTATGCTTGCCGTTATCAGCACGCTGGTGGTCTTTTTCTTTAGAACGCAGATACTGTCGCTATTAAATGTTCCGCAAAATTTGCGGTATGACGCCGGCGTGGTGCTCCTGATCGGTATAACGCTTTTCGGAGCGTCTAACGCGATGAGTTCTTTTGGCGCGGTGCAGGGCGGCCTGCAGAGGATGGACATATCCAATAACATAGGCGTCGCGCTATCTATAGTCAATATCGCCGGGACTGTATTTTTCCTCGAAAGAGGCTTCGGCATTATAGGGCTGATGATAAACAACGTGATAATATTTATTCTATCCACCATAGCCAGCGTGATAGTGGCCTATAGGCTTATGCCGGAGCTGAGATTCAGGATATTCACATTCGATAAAGCTATCTTCGGGAAGATGTTCACTTTCGGTTATAATATGCAGATAGGGAAGATCTCCGGAATGATAGCAAATCAGACCGATAAGATACTGATAACATGTTTTCTATCGATCGGCCTCGTCACATTTTACCAATTGGGAAGCCTCATCGTCTATAACGCGGCCACTTTCGCGAACATCCTCTCCTCCGCGCTGATGCCGGCTTTTGCCGAGATAGAGGCAAGAGGGGAGCGATTAAGGCTCATCGAAGCGTATATAAGAAGCGTGAGATACGCCTCTTTTCTGGTGGCCCCGATATTCATATTGCTTGCGATAACTGGCCCGCAGATAATCTATATATGGATGGGCCGGGGTTTTTATCAGTCCGGTGAAATAATCCGGATACTTTCGTTCGCCTTCCTTATTAATACGATAGCTCTGGTGCCGGCGTCCATATGCCTGGCCATAAATAAGCCTCAGCTTCTGGCGGCGGGATCGGTCATCACGATCGTGATGAATCTGGCGCTCAGCACACTATTTGTATATACGTTCGGGTTCTTCGGTGCGGCATGGGGCACCCTGATCGCAGTAAATATAGGCACGCTCTATTTTCTCCGAAAGCTGCATAGAGAGATAGAGGTAAGATTTATGACATTTGTATGGGCCGTAGCGCCGTCTGTCCTATCAGGCATTGCGGCGACAGGGATCCTGTTCGCGGTATGGTCAGCGTTTACGCACCACAACATATTTCTAAATAGCGGCAGGATAGAATCTCTATTATTATTTTTCGTCAAGGCTCTGATATTTGCGGCGGCATACCTTGCAGCGTCCCACTTTTTAGCTCCTTTTAAAACCGAGGAGATGAAGATAATTAAAGAGAAGATACCGTTTCTGGGACCGATAATAGTAAGGATAATCACACGTTCATGAACCAGCCTTACTCGTGCAAGATCTGCGGAGAGAGCAATCCGGGCAAAACATTCATCGCAAAAGAGATGATGTTCGGGCTTATGGATAAGTTTGCGTATTCAGAATGCACGCGATGCGGCTCTATTCAGCTGGATGATGTTCCGGAGAATATGGAAAAGTTCTATCCCGCGGACTACGTTCCGTTTATTGTGAAACGCGATCTTCTCGGGTCTGCCGGCGATAATCCGCTTGCGCGTTATTTAAGACACAGAAGGAGCGAATATGTTCTAAAAGGGAAGAGCCTTATAGGGCGTCTCGCCAACGCTATCAGGCCGGCTGAGCGGCTCTTGTTCTGGCTCAAAAAGTGTAAAATTGATTTCGACTCTAAGATATTAGACGTAGGCTGCGGCGGCGGCAACTTACTGCTGAATATGGAGAGGCTCGGATTTAAAGATCTTTTAGGGATGGATCCTTATATCGAAAGCGATATCCGTTTGGGTAAAAATATCGAGATCAGAAAGAACGTGTTGAAGAATATCGACGGCGAGTTCGATCTGATAATGATGCATCATTCTCTGGAACACATGAGCTCTCCTATCGAGGCGTTTCGCGATATCGCCAGACTGTTAAAGAAAGGCGGCCGGGCTATCGTCAGGACTCCCGTAGTGCCGTCTTACGCCTGGAGATTTTACGGAGTGAATTGGGTTCAGCTTGACGCTCCGCGGCACATTGTAATAGCGTCATTGACAGGGATGGAAGTTCTCGCCCAGAGGTCCGGACTGAAGATCGACGAAACGGAATTTGACTCCACCGAATTACAGTTTATCGGCAGCGAGCAATACCTGAAGGATATACCGCTTTACAGCCCGAAGTCTTATTATACGGATCCGGACAGAAGCATCTTCAGCAGGAACGAAGTCGAAATATTTAAGAAGAGAGCCGCGGAACTTAACCGCGAAAAGAGAGGCGATCAGGCGGTCCTCTACATTAGCAGATCATAGATTTACAGGAAAATATATGGATGCAGCCCGTACAACACTGACCCCGGCCTCCTTAAGAAGAGGTAAGAAGATCCGTATATTGGTTTTCGGTGTATGGGAAAAAGAGAGCGCCGCATCCGAGCTTCGGACGGTAGGCCCATTAAGCCTTCTTCCGCGGCGCGAATTTGACGTTACTTACATTTCCACTTTAAAGGCTATATTTAGTCTCTTCTTGGTTCCGGACATAATAATAGCCCCGCGCAGTCCGCTCTCCCGCATCGTGCGCGAGCGCCTAATGGATTTTGCGCGCGTCATGAAGATACCGGTAATCGTAGATGTGGATGATCTCATAATAGATATGCCGCCTTCACACGTGAAACACAGCGAGTACCGCGGCGTTAAGGACGGTATAGTCAGACATTGGCGGGATGCGGATATGCTTACCGTTACATGTAAGCCGCTTAAAGAAGAGCTCGAAAAGTATAACGGAAAGACGCGCATATTTCCGAATTTCATCGATGAAAAGATATGGGCCGGCGCCGCTCCTGCCTATGAGATGCGCGAAGTTCATAGTGATGATAGGCTCGTTATAGGATACGCCGGCTCGGCATCTCATGATTATGATTTTAAATATGTGATCCCCGCCATAAAAGAGATACTTGCCAGATACAAGGGCAAGATAGCATTCAAGTCTATAGGATATATGCCGCCCTTTGCGAAAGAGATATCAGGTTATGAATATATGTCTCCGGTCAGATCATATAAAAAGTACGCCGGCAGATTAAACAGCTGCGGATTTGATATTATGCTTGCCCCGCTGGAAGATAATCCGTTCAACAGGTGCAAGAGCGATATCAAATTTCTGGAATACTCTATATGCGGTTACCCGGGGATATATTCAAACGTAGGGCCGTACAGAGATTCTGTCGCAAACGGTGAAACCGGGATATTGGTCGGCAATACAACAGAAGAATGGATAAGGGCCATGGAACGGTTGATCAATGATCGCCGGCTTCGGATAACCTTGGCGGCGAACGCATACAAGTATGTTAAAGATAAATGTCTGCTTCAGTCAGGCCGACAGGAGCGTATCGAATTTTATAAGGAGGTCACATCGGCCTCAGGGCATGAGACGAGAAACAGGGTTTCGATAGGAGGAATTCTGGCCTACGGACCATATGCGGTATACGATACTATCTGTAAATGGGCTTATCTTGCTAAGGAGGATTATAAGATGAATAAAGATCCGTTCAAATTATTAGTCAAAAGGATATCCTGCATAATTAAAGGAATAGGCAGAGCGGGAGAGGATGCCTACGCATCACCGCGCTCGTCTGTAAGATATGCCGGCAGGGTTACGCTCGGCAAAGGCGCGGTATTGGAACCCAAAGCGCGGCTTGTGGCAAACGGCGAAGGCGCTTCCATATCTATCGGCGATTACACTACGATATATCCTTACGCTCTCCTGAAGACCAACGGAGGCAGGATAGAGATCGGAGAGGCGTCATCGGTGAATGATTATTGCGTACTATACGGATCCGGCGGGATAACGATAGGCCCGGATGTGCATATAGCCGCGCATGTAGTTATAATAGCCTCGGAGCACGACTATTCCAAATTAGGTTCAAACGACTTCAGTAAAGATGTCGGAGGCCGCGGGGTAAAGATAGAGAAGAGCGTATGGGTCGGCGCGCGCGCCGTTATATTGGACGGAGTTACGATAGGTACCGGGTCCGTGATAGGCGCCGGAGCCGTGGTCACCGAAGATATACCTCCGTACTCAATCGCGGTCGGCGTTCCTGCCAAAGTGATAAAAGAGAGGCCTGTAAAATGAGAGTGTTACTGGCCTCGCCGCAGGACCGGACGGTGCTCGGAGTGATCGGATATTATTGCCGGAGAGCTATAGAGTCTCTCGGGCATGAAGTATCGGTCTTTGATTTTCGCAGATCCCCATATCCGAAGAACCGGATCTTGTCAGGCATAAAGAATTCATTGAGAGCTATTATGCCGCAGTCGATATCTCCTTATAGCATTCCCGGGATGCGCCGAGCCGCCGATAAAAATATTAACAAGGATCTTATAAATATTGCCGGAGCGTTCAAGCCCGATCTCTTCCTTGCCTTGCTGGGTGAGAATATAACCACGGAAACTCTGGATCGCATAAGATCCGCGGGAGCCATTACCGCCAACTGGCTCTTCGATTCAATTATCCTGCCGAACCGGCTATCTTTTATGCGGCAGGTTGCGGAGCATTATGACCATATATTCCTTATCGATTCGCCGGATGTATTGGATAAGGTCGATCTCAACGCAAAGAGGATAAGCAGTATCCCGCTCGGCTGCGATCCGGAAGTGCATAAGCGCGTAAACTTATCAGGAGATGAGAAGAAGCTCTACGGCAGCGATATCGCGTTCGTCGGCACCGTCACCCCGGTACGCGAGAAGATCCTGGAGCGTTTCAAAGATATGGATATTAAAATATGGGGACGCTGGGATAAGCCGAATCCGGCGCTGGCAGGCCGTTACCAGGGTAAGGATATATACGGCGCCGAAGCCGTTAAAGTCTATAACGCGGCGAAGATCGTAATCGATATTCACGGACAGTATGGCGTGTGTGACGAGTTATTCAATGTTACGCCGAGGGTATTTGAGGTCCCTGCCAGCGGAGGCTTTCTATTGACCAATGATATCGGCCAGCTGCGAGGCTTATATAAGACAAAAGAAGAGCTCGTGACTTACCCCGACGCGAACGCGCTGGATAAGCTCATCGGGTACTACTTGTCACACGATAAAGAGCGCGAGTCTGTATCCGAAGCCGGTTACCTTAGGGCTCACCGTGACCATACTTACAAGAAGCGCCTCGAAACGCTGATGAATATTATAAAGAGATCATGACGATGGTTTCGAATATCCTATATATGCATGAAACGTCGCTCATAGCCGGAGCGGAGCGGAGCTTGCTCGCCCTGATCGCCGAATTAGACAGGGAGCGTTTTAACGTATCGATGGCCTGCCCCTCCGAAGGGCCGCTGTCGAATAAACTCGCGGCGCTCGGGGTCAGGGTCTATCCCGTAGATTTTCCGAAGATAAGAAAGATCGCCGGAGTTTACGCCGCCGTTAACGCATTGCGGAAGACTATAAAGAGAGAGGGGATAGCGCTAATCCATTCAAACAGCATACGCACCAATATATACGCCTGGCTTGCCGGACATCCCGATGGAATACCTGTCGTATGGCACGAGAGGAATCTGATCGATAAGGAGATACTTGATCCGGACAGATTATTATCGTTTCTACCTGACGCTATAATATGTAACTCACGGGCCATAGCGAAACGTTTCATGAGACGCGGCAATATCCCGGAGAAAGTGAATATAATCCATAACGGCGTCGACTTGGAATATTTCAACCCCACGGTAAAGGGTGATAAATTAAGAGGCAGATTCGGCATATCGCCGGATGAGATCGTTGTGGGGATCGCGTCGAGATTTAATAAGAATAAAGGACATGAAATATTCTTAGCGGCAGCCGCGAGACTTATGAAAGAAGTTCCTAACGCAAAGAATCGATTGAGGTTTTTAATATCGGGAGGCGCGGTATTCGGGGAGGACAAAGAGAGAGAGGCCGTGCTTAAGAGGCTTGCGATAAGCGAAGGCATATCCGACAGGGTTATATTTACAGGCGTTGTCGAAGATATGGCGGAAGTCTACGCCGCGGCCGATATTATGGTGCTCGCGTCGTTTTTGGAAGGATGCGGAAGAGTGGTATCGGAAGCTATGGCCTGCGGCAGGCCCGTAGTCGGGACCGATACGGGCGGAACTCCGGAGATGATAGTCGACGGCGTCACTGGATCGATCGTGAGAGCCCGAGACGCTTCAGGCCTGGCGAATGCGTTACGATCGCTTATCGAAGACCGCGAGAAGCGGCTTGCGATGGGTAAGGAATCGAGAAGACGCGCCGAGAAGGAATTTGATATAAAGATACACGCTAAAGAGACGGCAGATCTTTATCTACGCGTTATAAATAAGGCCGCATAATGACAACCCAAAACACCGGAGTCAGGGACGAGATACTGAAAGGCAATATAGAGCTCCATCGGATAGAAGCTCCGCATTATGATGCTCTGCACCCGGAAGAATTTAATTGGTTTGAGCAGGGCAATATCCGGCGTGATATTCTGCGCATAACCGGCAGTCTGCCGAAGCCGGCCTCCGCCCTCGATATCGGTTGCGGTACGGGCAATATAATGCTAAAACTGCTCGCTAACGGTTTAAATGTTCACGGAGTCGATATTTCTAAGGAGATGGCTGATGCGCTCGGCGCACGCATACCGGCTTCTCTTAAAGATAACGCACATATATCGGTAAAGAATATCGATGAATTCTTAGGCGGCTGTAACGAAGAGTTTGACCTGATAACGATAAGCTCAGTCCTGCATCATCTGCCGGATTATCTCTCATCCCTCGAAACTATCGTAAATAAGATTAAACCCCGCGGCTGGATGTACATTACACACGAACCGACAAAGAACTCCCTCGGAGCGGATCCGTTTTTGCGTAAAGTGTTATGGCAGATAGACAGCCTGGTGTACGGTATTTTACGGGAGCCAGCGGTCCCGAAAACGGAAGCCAGGAACTACAGGATCTCGGACTATCATCTGTATAGAGGTTTTGACGAAGAAAAAGTTTTGGAAGTCTGCAAGGCCTCCGGCTTAGAAGTCGTCAGCTTCCGGAGGTATTCCAGTTCTATGCGTATGGGCCTATCATGCTGGGTGGATTCGAAGCTTTTAAATAGTAAACGGAATTTCAGTCTGATAGCCCGAAAAGGGATGGAATGAGATGAGCGATAAGAATAAGATCTCAGTTATCATCGTAACTTATAACGAATCCAAACGCATCCGCAGATGCCTGGAATCGGTAAAGTGGGCGGACGAGATAGTGGTCGTAGACCAATCTTCTCTCGACGGTACCGCCGCTATATGCCGGGAGTATACCGATAAGGTCTATGTAGTGCCGAATAAAGGCTTTTGTGAGCCGGACAGGCCGGTCGCTCTTTCAAAGACTTCCAACGACTGGGTGCTATATCTTGATGCCGATGAGATCGTGTCGGTCGAATTGCGACAGGAGATAGAATCGACTCCCGCATTCTCATCGCAATGCGAATGCTACTATGTGGCGAGAAGGAATATTTATATCGGTAAGTGGGTAAAACATTCAGGATGGTATCCGAGCCGCGTGCTGAGATTATTTAAAAAGGATAAAGTCACGTTCTCAGATAATATACATACCGATGTAATGCCTAAAGGTATTTGCGGCTATCTGAAGAACGACCTTATTCATTACACATATGAAAGCGTAGACGAGCATGTAACCAAGATGATCCGCTATACCGGAGTGACCGCTTCGCAGCTCTACGCGAAGGGAGAGAGGATAACCGCCGGAAACTTCTTCTGGAAACTTTTTCTGCTTCCCGTGATATATTTTTTTCACAGATATGTATGGCTCCGGGGGTATGGAGACGGCATCAGAGGCCTCCTGATAGGAGCTTTTACGCTTGCCGGAGTCTTTGCAACCGGCGCGAAATTATGGGAGCTTCAGAATAGGGAGATGCAGGCGACGCCGAATAAATTTATAAAAAATTTAAAAGCAGTAACGGATATATTTTGTAATTTCATATTTCTCGTGCCGTATAAAAAGATCAATCTGATCTATAGCGACACCGGATACAGCGATCTGCACGGACTGTTCCTTCTGGCGCGAGACGGCGCCGGTTGCGGAGCTATCGTGGAGATAGGAGCGTATAAGGGAAAGTCGGCTGTGGTCATGGCGCTGGGAAGCAAAGCAAAGCTCAGAGAGAAAGTATATAGCATCGATCCGCATATTGAGGGCACAAAAGCGGAATTTACCGGAAATGTCAGAAGATTTGCTCTCGAAGACCGGATAGATATGATCGAAGCGACATCGGAGAGCGCCCGCAGAGCATTCGACCTACCGATAAGATTGCTCTTCATAGACGGATGCCACGAATACGATTTTGTGAAGATGGACATATTACTCTGGAAAGACTTAGTTATTGACGGAGGAGTCATCGTATTCCATGATATCAACTGGGGCACGGTAGCCAGAGCCGTGGATGAGCTGATCAGGCCGTCCCGGGAATTCGTTGTAGAGTGCTATACGGGCTGCAGCCTTATAGTGTCAAAGGGCTTTAGCGCCAACAAAGATGTATTCGAAGAGATAAAATTATTTAATATGATAAAAGAGACGATGTTGCTGCGGAAGAGATCAAACACGACATCTAAATGAAGAGAGCGATAATGGACAAGATCAGAGTCCTGCAATTTATCCATTCGTCCGGGGTGACCGGACCCGGGCGCATAGTTTATGGTCTGGCGGATAACCTGAAGCGGGATGAATTTTCATGCGATGTCGTATGCCCGGATAGAGGGCCGCTTGCCGACGATCTAAGGACGCTCGGGACGCGGATAATTCCATTTAAGCCCGAAGAGCTGAAAAGCTTACGGGGAATAATAAATCTCGCCGGGATCTTGAAGAACGGCAATTATCATATTCTGCATATTCATTCCGGGCAGTACAGCGCTTTATGGAAGCTATTAGGCAGGATCACAGGAGTGCCGGCAATAATTTATACCGAGCATGTCGAGGGCGCGGATCACGCCTGGATACAAGGGCGATTCGCGAAAAGATTGCATCTCTTATCCCATCCTGTGTCGAATATGATGGTCGATAAGGTCATAGCCGTGTCGAACCAGACGCGAGGCGTTTTTATCGAGAGACAGGGCATGCCGCCCGAGAAGACAGCGGTAGTATATAACGGAGTTTATACCGGCATATTGAAGGGCGGCGCGGTTGATAGCGGCGCTATACGTAAAAAATTTGGGGTACCTTCGGATGCTGTGCTTATCGGAACTGTGGCAAGACTTGTTCCTGACAAAGGGCACAGGTTCCTGGTGCTTGCCGCAAGGGAGATAGTGAAAGAACGGCATGATGTAAGATTTATCATAGTAGGAGAAGGGCCGGAGCGCGGCAATATAGAACTTCTTATAGAGCATAACGGCCTGAAGGACTATTTTACAATAACAGGATTCCGGCCGGATGCATACCGGATAATGGATTGCATGGATATCATAGCGCAGCCATCCGTCAAGTCTAGCGAATCGTTCGGCCTTACGGTGGTAGAGGCGATGGCTAAGGCTAAGCCGGTCGTGGCTTCGGACATAGGATGCTTCAGGGAGATAATAGAGGACGGAGTCGATGGACTGCTCTTTATTTCCGAAAACCCGGAATCTCTTAAAGATAAGATAATGCTACTCTTAAAAGACAAAGATCTCAGAGCCAAAGTCGGCGAGGCGGCCGGGTATAAGGCCAGGAGTAATTTCGATATAACGATCACAGCGGAAAAGACAGGGAATTTATACAGAGAAGTGCTGGCCGCGAAAGGCTTCGTAATTAATAAAAACGCTATCGGTGTAATAGGCCGTTTTTTAGAGGCTATAAAAATCGAGAAGGGTTCTTCCGGGGAGAGATTAGACCTTTGCCGGGATTCAATAGCGAGGTACATCGCTTTTACCGGTCACAAAGAGTTAAACGCCCGAGAAATTGATGAATATCTGGAAAGAGAAGACAACTTCATTATAGAAAGCTTTCTCGGATTTCTTTGCCGCACCGGGACGCGGTGCGACGACATAAAAGAGCATAATAATGAACTATTCAGAGAAGTTTTAAATCGTAAGCCGGTAACGGCCCGGGATTACGATGAGCGCATCAGGGCGCAAACGCTTGAATTTCAGATAGACAATTACTATGAACCAAAGGATAATAGTCTAAAGCGCAGGATAGACGCGGTTCTGGCGTTTCTCAAGCCCTCCGCAGGAGAGACCATATTAGATGTCGGTTGCGGCGTAGGGACATTCGCGTACAGATCCGCGGTTTCCGGCGCGAAAGCTTACGGCGCGGACTATTCCGGCGAATCCATAGAAGTAGCCAACAAGCTGGCTCATCATTTCGGATACGGAGGAAAGATAGAATATAGATGCTGTGACGTGTGCAGCCGGCTGCCTTATCCGGACGGTTTCTTCGATAAGATAGTCGCTGCGGATTTCATAGAGCATATAGATAATGCGCAGAAGACGGCTCTCGTTTCGGAAATGTCAAGGGTCCTGAAAGATTCGGGCGAGATCATCATCTTTACGCCGAACGGCATAAGAGAGAAGCTGGGGTCATTGAAGTCGGCCGTCATGAAGATCTTAAGAAGAGTTCCAAACCGGACGCGGCTTCACTACGGGTTGATAGACAGATTTACATTTGAGAAGACGCTGAAAGCCAAGGGCCTTAAGTTCAAACGAAATTTCATCGACGTCGGCAGGCCGTATCTTGCCGGAATACCGGTTATTAGGGAAGCGCTAAGCTTAGACATATTATGGGTGATAAAGAAATGAAAGCGAAACACTTGCTGAAAGAGCTATACCTTTCGGCGCGCGGCGCGCTTATTAAGCTCTTAGTAAGGAGCTCATCCGCCGCCTGGTCGGGCCCAAAGAGTATCCGGTCTATACTTGTTATAAGGATAGACCGGATAGGAGACGTCGTGGTCTCTCTTCCGGCGATAAAGGCGCTAAAAGCTATATTCCCGAACGCCGATATATCGGTATTGGTCAGTCCTTCGAACGCCGCAATGCTTGCGAACGTCCCCTATATAGCTAAAGTCATACCTTATGTATCGTTTTGGCGGTCGATGCCGCGCATTACGGATATGAAGTTCGACATGGCCGTGGATCTTATCATGGACTACTCCATCAAGACCGCCATAATAGCATCGGTTAGCGGCGCTAAAGTCCGGGCCGGGTTTGATATCGCCTCGCGCGGTCGTTTCTTCAATATCGCGGTAACGCCGAGCCGGGAGGAGAAGCGTATGAGCGAGAACATTCTCGACATAGCGCGTTCGATAGCGGAGTTATATAAAGTCAGAGGCGCCGCAGATTGGGATCCTGAGCCGCATCTGGCGGTATCTGAAAACGCTATAACTGCCGCGGAATATATATTTAAGGCCAATAATATAAACAGGAAAGATATTATAGTGAGCATTCACCCCGGAGGATATTTTCCCAGTCAGCGCTGGATGCCGGAAGCCTTTGCGGAGCTTGCCGACAGGCTCAGTGATGAATATAGCGCCAGAATACTGCTGATAGGCGGCCCTTCGGACGGTGAACTGATAAAAAAGATAATTTCTATGATGAAGACGGCGCCGGTCAGCGTGGTCGGCAGGCCTCTCGATACGGTGGCTGCCGTCATAGCTGCTTCAAAACTATTGATCGGCAATAATTCGGGCCTCATCCATATCGCCGCCGCGTTAGGTACGCCGACAGTTTCAACTATGGGCCCGACGGTCCCCAGTCTGTGGTGGCCGATAGGAGACTCTAATACGGTGATACGCCACGAATTGGCGTGCAGCCCGTGCGGCGAGGCATCCTGCGTAAGGCACGAATGCATGAAGCGGATATCGGTGTATGAGATGGAAGCGGCGGCCGTTTCGCGGTTAGGTGAAGCCAGGATCAAAGAAGAGAACCGCGAAAAGACGAAAGCTAAAAAGATAGCGGCTGAAAAGATCCTTGTGATAAATCTCGGGGGAATAGGGGATGTCATTCTTTCAACGCCGGCTCTGCGGGCGCTAAGGCTCGCGTATCCCGGGTCTAAGATATACTTCCTAAGCGTAAAGCGTGTAAATGAGCTGTCAAGGCGGATGACATATATAGACGAGGCGCTATATCTTGACCTATGCTTATCCATGGGCTCGCTCACCCATAACGCGAAAGTTGTGGCTTATCTTAATAGGCTTAAGGTAGATCTCGCCGTTAACATGAGAACGATCGTATCTAATGTAGGCGCGTTAAAACTCAGGGCGCTTCTGGGCCTTATAGCACCCGGCGTCACCGCCGGCAGAGATACCGAAGGTATGGGGTCTTTTTTCGGCGTGAAGATACCGGAATCAAGGATCGGCGAAAAGAGCGAAATGGAATACGACCTGGATCTGGCGATGGCCCTCGGAGCCGATGTGATAGACAGGAAGCCCGATCTTCCGCGGGATGAGGCAAGCTCCGTAAAGATAGAAGAGATGCTCGCGAGATACCGGGGTATCTCTCAAAGCGACGTTCTGATAGGGGTGCATCCCGGAGGAAAGCCTTCTCATAGATGGCCCGCCGAGAAATTTGCCGAAGTTATTGACGCTATCGCCGGGAGGGTGAAAGCGAAGTTCATCATCACCGGAGACGATGAAGACGCCGAGACAGCAAGATATATAATAAGCCGGTCAAAAGCCGATATTATAGACTCCACCGGCAAACTCGATCTGGCTGAGTTGACGGCGCTTATAAATCACTGCAGCCTCTACATTTCCAGCGACACCGCAGCTATGCATATAGCCGCTATATTAAAAGTGCCGCTTGTGGCTATCTTCGGACCGGGCTACCTTAAGCGTTTCGACCCGCGTAATATTTCAAAAGACGCCATAGTTATAAAGAGAGATACCGCGTGTTCGCCCTGCGACAGAAGCATATGTCCCCGTCCGGTATGCCTATCCGGCATACCCGCCGGCGAAGTGACCGCCTCAGCGTGTAAATTGCTCGGCATAGGAGAAAAATACAGATCATGATAAAGAAAGTATATTCCTGGCTGTACAAAGCCACTTCAAAAAAAGACGAAAGAGGGGAGTCGTTCGGAGGCCTTATTCAGGGTGCCGTCAGAAAGGAGGTACTCGGATTATGTTCGGGCTCATCCGGAAAGGCGCTTGATATAGGGACGGGGTCCGGCCTCTTTGTGATCAAGCTGGCGTCTCAGAATCCCGCCCTTAAGATATGGAGCATAGATACCAATGACGAATACATGGACCTTACCGCGAAGAAGATAGCGGAGAGATCCCTGGAAAATATCCATCTTCTGCAGCAGAACGCCCAGGAGATGTCGTTCGACGACGATAGTTTCGATCTCGTAATATGTATCAATCTCTTTCTGGATATGAATATGGAGACAGTGATAAGGGTGCTGAAAGAGATGAAGCGCGTATGTAAAGAGTCCGGACGCATTATCTTCGAATTCAGAAATTCCCGCAACAGCTTATTCCGGCTCAAATACAAGCTGGCAAAGTATTATGATCCCTCAGCCCCGTACCCGCTCTATACATACGACCCCGAAAAGATAGACGAAATACTCAGGAATCTCGAGATGCGGGTAACCGATAAGAGATATATAGGCTTTTCGGTAAAACGGTTCGCTCCCGTAATAATCGTGGAGGCGCGAAAAGGATGCTAAGAAAGCTGCCTATTATACGCTCGTCGGTAAAGATAGGCGATATGATATACGCTCTGCGGAACAGAGGAGATTCCAGGATCAGTTTCGAATTTAAAAGCGCTCTATCGGCTATGACCGAAGGCAGGGGCGTGTATCTGGCGGATTCCGGCATCTCGGCGTTCTATATTATTCTGAAGGCGTTATCAAAGATATCCGAAAAAAAAGAAGTTGTATTGAGCGCCTATACTGCCGGCAGCCTGATCGTAGCGATAAGGAAGGCGGGCCTTAAACCGGTGCTTTGCGATATATCGCTCGATGATTTTAACGCCTCTTATGATGAGATCGTCAGATCCGTATCGGATAAGACGCTCGCCGTGATGGCTATCCATATGTTCGGTATAAGCATGTCCGGCGTAGAACAACTACGCCGCGACCTGCCTCCCGAGGTATTCGTTATAGAGGACTGCTGCCAGGCGATGGGCTCTATTTCCGGAGACCGCAGGGTCGGCGAATCCGGCGACGTCGGGTTCTTCAGTTTTAACCGCGGAAAGAACATGCCTATTTGCGGCGGAGGGTTCATAGATACCCGCGATATTAAGATAAGGGAGGCCATTAAAGATCAGATCAAACTCCTGCCGGGGATATCTATCAAAGACGAGTTGTTGCCACCGGTGAAGACTCTGGCATTCTCTCTGATCACAAATCCTTATATTTACGGCCCGGCTTATTCTCTGGCGTCGCGGTTTAAGGAATCGGCGCCATCGGGAGATATAGAAGTAAGAAGTATGAGCAATTTTCAGGCGGCTATAGGAATGAGGCTGATAGACAGGCTTGTCGCGATGGACCGTAAAAGATATGAGAATGGGAGCTATCTGATAAATAGCCTCAAGGCGCTCGACGGGATAATCCTCCCGAAAATATCCGAAGGCGACAGGCCCGCTTTTAACCGCCTGCCTATAGTATTTAAAGATCTCGAGAAGCGGCTCATTGCCGAAGAGAGGCTTAATAAGGCCGGCGTGGAGTCATCCAGGATGTATCTCAGGCCCCTGCATCATATGTTCGACCTCGGATACGACAAGTCGGCTTTCCCGAAAGCTTCTTATCTGGCCGAGCGACTGCTCACCCTCCCCATGTATCCAGCATTAAAACGGCGGGATCTTGACAGGATAGCGGGCGCGATATGCGGAGCGTTTCTATGAATTTATCTCCGAACATGATCAGAATATTACGTAAAGCGCTGATGCAGCCCGGCTATGCTATCAAAGTGGGCGCTAAACGTATTGAGGCGAATATTTATTACCGTTTCGGTAATGGCCTCTCCGGGATGCCGGAATCTCTGACGCTCTTTCTTACGCACAGGTGCAACCTCCGCTGCAGGATGTGCGGCCAGTGGGGCGAGGCCGGAGTCACCAGAAAGCGGTCCGCGGAATCTATGGCGGAAGAGCTTTCGATGGATCTCTTAAAATCGACTGTGGATGATCTGGCGGCTTTCAGTCCGAGCTTGACGCTTTTTGGAGGCGAACCACTGCTTTACAAAGGCTGTCTGGAGCTGATAAGGTATATAAAGTCTAAGCGTATGCACTGCCTTATGATCACTAACGGCTCCTTAATGCATGAACATGCCGCCGAGATCGTTGCAAGCGGCCTCGATGAGCTTAATGTTTCTCTCGACGGTCAGGCGGAGGCGCACGACAGAATAAGGGGAATGCCGGGATTATTCGATAAGATAATGTCCGGTCTTGACGCGATCAAAAGCATAAAAGCATCCGGGAAGAAGAATAGGCCTCTTGTAAATATCCAATGCACAATAAACGCCGAGAATTACCATTCTCTCGAAAATATGACTGAAGTTGCGCTCAGAGCGGGAGCGGATTCACTCACATTTCACAACCTGATATTCACCAATAAACGGATTCTTTCCGAACAGCGGAAGTTTGACGAATTATTGGGAACATCCTCGGAAGACTGGAATGGTTTCGATTTCGATCCGGGCATAGACCCGGAGGCTCTCCACAAAAAGATGGCGCGGATAGTCTCCGGAAAACACAGTTTCAGCGTAGACTTTTATCCGAACTTCTCAGCCGGTGAACTTAAAAATTATTACAGAGATCCTCTATTCAGGCCATCGGGATATACGGCGAGATGCCTCAGCCCGTGGATCGCCGCATATGTCTTTCCGAATGGTGAATTAAGACCGTGTCTTAATTGCGCATACTCGTACGGCAATATTAAAGAAGCGCCTGTATCGAAGATATGGAACAGCGATAAGGCAGTAAAATATCGTCAGGCGCTCAAAGAGAACAGGATATTTCCGGCGTGTGTAAGATGCACAGAGCTATATAGGTATTAAGATGTCGAAGATAAAAGTCGCGCAGGTCATAACCAGGATGGATTGGGGCGGATCGCCGGATATTTACCGGACATTGGCCGGCAATCTGGATCCCGGCGCGTTCGATGTCACCCTGATAACCGGTCCGACCGAATATCCTACGAAGAAGACTATGGAGTTCCTTACCAGATTCAGCGGTAAATTAAAGATCATACCTTCGCTGAAAAGGGAGATAGACCCGGCTTCGGATATAATGGCCTTTATAAACTTATGGAAATTATTCAGAAGCGAAAAGTATGATATAGTGCATACTCATACGGCTAAGGCCGGAGCCCTGGGCCGCATGGCCGCCAGAGCGGCGGGAGTGAGAGTTATAATTCATACTCCTCACGGGCATAATCTCTACGGATATTTCGATCGGAATATGACACGCAACATAATAGCGGTTGAGAAATTTCTCTCCCGGCGAACCGATATGATAATCGCGCTGACGGAGCTCGAAAAAGGAGATTATCTGAAATTCGGGATAGCTCCCGAAGGCAAGATAGAGGTTATATATCAGGGGTTTGAACTTGATAAGTATGCGCGTGACTGGAAGAACAGCCCTTCATTGAAAAAGTCTTTCAATATAAGCTTGGAAGATAACGTGGTGGGCATGATAGGCAGGCTCGAAACCGTCAAAGGCCCGCAATTCTTTGTGGATATGGCCGCAGAGGTAGTGAAAAAATACCCTAAGACCAAATTTATAATAGCCGGCGAAGGAAGTCTGCGTGATGAGCTCGAGGAGAAAGCCAAAAAATTGGGGTTGTCGGATAAGATTATATTTACCGGATGGCGGGAAGACGTGCCAGAGGTGCTCTCGATACTTGACGTGCTGGTAATGCCGTCCCTTAATGAAGCTGTGGGAATGTCTATAATAGAAGCTCAGGCCGAAGGCGTGCCAGTGGTGGCCACTCGGGTCGGCGGCATACCGGAAGTAGTAAAAGACCGGGTGACGGGCTTATTGGTCGGGCCGTCGGATGCCGGAGCCCTTGCGGAGGCGGTTAACGATCTGCTCTCGGATAAGCCGCGTAGAGTTGAAATGGGACTTGCGGGCAAGAGCTGGGTACTGAACAAATTCACCGCAAATGAGATGGTCCATAAGACATCGAACCTTTACGCGGAACTGTTTAACAGAAAAAAATATGGTGCGCCCTAAGGGGAGAGATAAGCGATGACGTCTTATTTAAAGAAGATCACGCCGGTCTTATTATTGGCATTGAATATGGTTTCCGCAGTCTCGTGCGCGGAAGAATATATGCAGGCTCAGGCGGCTATAGACGTAAATACCGTCGTCAGTGACGGAAGATACACTCTCTCCCAGATCGCCGATATAGCGCGCGGTAATAATATAAGGATTGTGATACCCACGGACGGATTTCTTAACAGGTGGGAGTACGGTTTATGGCCTCTCCGCAACATAATAAAGAAAGTCATGGATATAAATTCAGTATCTAAATACGGCGTTAAGCGCTATCTCGAGATGATAAAGAACGTTCAGCGTAAAAATGCGGATATGATATTCATTCCAGCTGTGGAGACCGGGCCTTTCTATTACTGGGAGGGCAGCCCATTCGGAAATAAGTTCACCATAAAGGACTGGCATAAACATCTTTTAGTAATGGGGCTTGATAATGAGGCCGATTATAAAGGCCTGCCCGTTATCGGCAACGGCCTGTCATTAGTTAAGCCGTTTGGTATAGACGGCCTGGCCTATATAACAGCGTTGATAGCGATATTCATATTCGGCTTATTCTGCATATTCAGAGGCGCGGCTTCGATTAACTCAAGTATTTATGAGCGGTGGCTTGGATTGCCGGTTATATATTGGCATCGGATAGGCTGGATTATAGCTCTTTCCGCGGCGGTTCTTTTTATAAACGGTTTTCCTTTCAGCTCTTTTAAGTTCGATCAATATCACGGAAACATGGGCGCGGCTCCTTATCAGAAACTGATAAATTATGTAAAGTCCCGCGGCGGCGTCACATTCTGGGAACACCCCGAGGCGAAGAATGTTGATAAACTGGATAACATAAGTATCGAGACCGGCGCGCACGCCGATTACCTCTTGTCGACCTATGGCTACACAGGGTATGCCGTCTTCTATGAGGGGTATGAGCAAGTAGGAGCGCCCGACCGCATATGGGATGAAGCCCTGAAAGACTATTGTACCGGCGTAAGACCTCTGCCGATATGGGCCATAGGCGCTATGGATTTCGAGAAGGCCGGCAATCTCGATGAATGCATGAAGAACCTTAGGACGGTATTCCTTCTTTCGCATTTCACGAAGGCCGATGCTCTAAGCGCTTTGAAGGAAGGCAGAATGTATATCTCTAAGGAGAAAGACGCGTCTAAATTTGTGCTCGATAAGTTCACGGTAAAAGATATCGCGACCGGAGCAGAAAAGATAATGGGTCAGGAGCTGAACGTGACCGGAGACCCAAAGCTGACCGTAACAGGACATTTCTCGGATAGCCGTTCGAAGAGCGTAAGGATAACCATAATAAGGAATGGCGAGATGATCAAGATCATGGACGCCGAAACGCCGTTTAAGATAGATTATGAGGACAAAGACCATATAAATGCGGATAAGTTCTATTACAGGCTGGAGATCAGATCTGAGTCTCTCGTGCTGGTGACAAATCCGATATTCGTTAAAAAGAGATAATTGGCTACTCAATATTATAGGCTTATTGTATAATAAGGTTAATAGATGATCATATCGGTGCATCAGCCGCAATATATACCATGGCTCGGATATTTTGATAAGATCGCGCGGAGCGACGCTTTTGTATTTCTGGATAACGTTCAGTATAAACCGAGAGAATTCCAGAACAGAAATAAGATCAGGACCAAGAATGGCTGGCTGTGGTTGAGCGTTCCTGTTCTGTCGAAGGGTAAGGCCCGGCAGGTAATTTCTGGCGTGATGATAGATAATGAGTTAACCTGGGCCAAAGATCACCTCCTGAGCCTGAAGACCTGCTATGGCCGCGCAAAATATTTCAATAGATACTTCGGTTTCTTCGAGGAACTGTATGGTAAGCCGTGGGATAAGCTCGTAAAGCTTAATGTAGAGATCATAAAATATGTACTTAAGGAGCTCTCTATTAAGACTCCCATATATTTTGAATCCGATATGGGCATTACCACCGCTAAGACCGACAGAATAGTCGACATATGTAAAGAACTCAAAGCCGATAATTATCTATCGGGATCAGGCGGCAGGAACTACATCGAAGAGGATAAGTTTTCTTCCTCAGGAATAAAGCTTACATATCAGGAATTTGTTCACCCCGTCTACGATCAGCAGTTTATGAAGACAAAAGATGATTTTATTCCTTACATGTCCATTGTGGACCTATTATTTACGGAAGGGCCAATGTCTAAGGAGGTATTAAAGATATGAATATACTCGCTATCGGAGCGCACCCCGATGACATAGAGATCGGCTGCGGCGGGACTCTCATCAAGTTCGCCAGAGCCGGACATAAAGTCCATCTTCTGGTATTGAGCGACGGCAGTTTTGGCGGAGACGCTAACGTGCGGCGCAGAGAGCAGATGAGCGCGGCAAAGATAATGGGAGCGAAGAGCGTCTTCTGGGGAAATCTCATAGATACCGAGATAGTCAATAACAGAGAACTTATCGTAAAGATGGACGAGATAATATGTAAGGTGAAGCCGGAAGCCGTCTTTCTGAACTATTTTCAGGATGTGCATCAGGACCACCGCGCCGCCGCGCTGGCCGGCATCTCCGCTACGCGCTATATAAAAGAAGTCCTGTATTACGAGGTGCCGACCACTCATCATTTCGAGCCCGATGTTTTTGTGGATATACAGGATGTGCTCGATAAGAAGCTGCGTCTCCTTAAAGCGCACACGTCTCAGGTCAAGAAGACGCGCGTGAAGAATCAGACGATCATAGAGAGCGCCAGATCATGCGCGAACTTCCGCGGATTCCAGGGAAGAGTAAAGTACGCCGAAGGCTTCATGGCTCTTAGAATAATGAGAGAGATAAAGTAGATGATAAAACTGGCCGCGACCGCTTCGATATCTTTTCTGTCGGTTTTGCTTTCGATGCCGATATTCCGCGCTATAGCGTTCAAATTTCATATAGTCGACTTCCCCGGCAAGAGAAAGATGCATAAGACGATGACGCCGCTTCTCGGAGGAGCCGCCATATACTTCGGATTTGCCATAGGGCTCGCTATCAACCCCGGCATAATAAATGAGATCTTACCGATAATTATAGGATCTTTCATAATAGTGGTGCTGGGGCTTCTTGATGATATGCATGAGCTGAGCGCCTGGTTGCGCCTGCTCGTACAGCTTATAGCGGCGCTTGTCGTTGTCGTTTTCGGAGACAGGGTAAATTTTTTACCGACCTCCTGGTGGGGGGATTCTCTGGAGATAGTAATTTCAGTCATATGGATACTCGGCATCACGAACGGCTATAACTATCTCGACGGCCTTGACGGCCTGGCCGCCGGGTCGGCTGTAATAAATCTCGCATGTTTCGCGGGAATACTCTACATAACATATCAGTCAGGTCTCTTTATAATGGCTGTAATATTGGCAGCGGCCTGCTTGGGGTTTTTACCGTACAATTATATGAAGGGCAGAAAAAAAGTCTTTCTCGGCGATGCCGGCAGCACATTTATCGGATTTATTCTGGCGAGCATAGGACTGATCGGCTACTGGGCGGAAGGCGATCCCGTAAGGTTGTCGATACCCATACTTATACTCGGAGTCCCGATATTTGACATGGTCTTCACCACGGTTATGAGAATAGCTGAAAAAAAGATAAAGTCGGTATCGGAATGGCTTAAGTACGCCGGCAAGGACCATTTCCACCACTATCTCTTCGATATAGGCTTGGCATCGCCAGGGGCCGTAATATTTATCTACTTCACATCCGTTTTGCTCGGGCTTAGCGCGATAATCGTCAGCAGGGCTTATCCTATAATGGCGCTATTGGCCATAATGCAGGGCTGCATAGTATTCGGCATGATAGGAGTCCTGATCGTGTTGGGAAATAAGCGCGGCTCACCTTAACCCCAGGCATCAATATGTATATGAAGGTACGGACCAAGATAGCTATACTGCTTGTTCTCTGTGTCGCGATCCTCGCGATGCTCATGCTCTTCCACAATCTCGCCGAAGGAGAAAGGCTTGGCGTTCTTCTGGGCCGGGAGAGCGAAGATAGAGCCGAGAGCATTCATAGAACTATGAAAGTTGTCGGCAGGTCCCTCGAGACTCTCGCGCTGGAGTATACCTGCTGGGACGAGATGGTCGATTTTATTCTATCCGGCGATAAAGCCTGGGCCGGCGAGAATATAGACGCTTCGCTCGATACGTATAAAGCCAGCGGCGTATGGATATATAATAAGGCCGGAGCGTTATTGTATTCTGTCGATAATCTTAAGGGCGCCCATCAAAAGAAGCTCCCTATCAGTCCGGCCGAAATAAGAGGACTTTTCGAGAGATCGAAGCTCATCCATTTTTTCATCCCCACCCCCGACGGTCCGATCGAGATAAGAGGAGCCACCATACATAAGTCTTCCGACTCCGATAGAAAGACTCCGTTAAGCGGTTATCTTTTGGCCGGCAGGCTTTGGGATAAGGCTTACATAAACAATCTGTCTAATCTTACAGCTTCAAAGGTAAAGATATTTTCGGCAGACGAAAAGAAGACGGGCCTTTCATCAGACCCGAAGAGCGGTATTATAGTGATCAACAGTACGCTTAATGACTGGCGAGGCAAGCCCATAGCTCGCGTCAATATATCCGGTTCTTCTGAAATAGCTGATGTATTTACAAGAGATTCGCGCAAGATGCTGGTTTTTATGCTCGGCTTCGGTATTCTGCCGGTAACGCTGCTATACTTTGTTCTTATGACGCTTATTAATGTTCCCCTGAATTCTATATCGCTTGCGCTTGAGCATGAAGACGCCGGCCATGTCAAAAGCCTTATGGATAGAAAAGATGAATTCGGGCGGATATCCGAGCTTATCGGTAAATCCTTCAGACAGAGAGACAGCCTTTTGACCGAAATTAAGGAGCGAAATCTCTCGGATCTAAAATTAGCTAAAAAGATGAAAGAGCTGGAAGAGGCTTATGAGAAGCTTAAAGAGATGCAGGCAATATTGGTGCAGTCTGAAAAACTTGCGGCTCTGGGGCGATTCGCCTCCGGCGTCGCCCATGAGGTTAAGAATCCGCTGTCCATACTTCTCGGCGGGCTGGAGTACATAAAGGCTAAATTGCCCGGCGCGGATCCGGAGTTAAGAGAGGCTCTGGTAAAGATGAGAGAAGCTGTTATGAGGGCGGATATAGTGGTAAAAGACCTGCTTACGTTCGCCCGTCCCTCGAAAGCCACAACAGAGATAGTCCATCCTAATGCGCTGATCCATGACGCCATAATTTTCATAGAGCTCTTCAAGCATAAATCGGATACGGCCGATATTAATATAATACAGGAGCTTACCGAAAAAGATATTTCAGTAGAGGTCG